>CAZZDF010000029.1:0-12139 GCA_964652915.1 uncultured Propionivibrio sp.
CGTAGAACTTGTCGTAATACTCGACAAAATCGGTTTCGATACGCACCATGAATACGGCCATGCCGGGGATGATCGACAGATAGGCGAGAAAAACCGGCAAGTCATAGATAAGGGAAGCGCGCAATACGCCAATGACAGGCATTGAGGTGTCCGGGAAAAACCAAAACATGAATTTATCTGCCCAGATGCCAAGGTTGTACAAAACACCAATCCACATCAAGGTCGGGTAGAGCGCTTCACGTCTCGCAAAATCGAAAGCGGTTAGCTGTAAAGGCCAGAAATCATGGGCGGTGAGCGCCCACATGCCGATTAATAGCGCCCAGTGTCCGATCACAAATCCGGCCATCAAGCCTTCGAGTCCGAACGGGCGCAATAAAAGTGCCAGGCCAACGGTGATGCTGTAGCCAATCGCATAGAGCACGACGATGGCTTTATAGCGTTTCATTCCCGACAGAAAAATGGTGACGACCCAGATTGCGCTCATGAGCACGAAGGCGGCCAACATAAGTAAGCGGTACAGGATGCTCTGGTCCGGAAAAAGCAGAAATGCGCCAATCGTGCCGAGCGCCGCCGCGCTGGTCATCACCAGCATCAAAAGACCGTTCAGGTTGGGCATGACCAGCGCGTTTTGTTCTTCAAACAGCCGGTCGGAAACAAAACGGGTAAAGGCGAGCTGTATTCCGCCGGTAAAGATCAAACTCGTGGCAATGAGATAGGTAACCGAAGTTTGAAACTGGGTGACCAGAAAAGACGGGATGACAACCGTGTTGCTCAGCAGGCCAATGATCAGGATGCCAACGATGGATAATACCCATGGCCCTGAACCGATGATGCCGGCGAAGGTATAGGCTTGCAACAGGCCGACCAGCGTATCCTTGCGTAGCAATTTTCGTAATTCAAAACCGATGCCGGCCATCAGTCGAGCTCCGTGAGTCGTGAAACGTCAGCCATCTTGTGCCGCCAGTGCAGTTTCATAAACACGTCGATACTGCCCGAACATTCGGTCATCCGTGTAATAGCGCTCGACGCGGGCTATGCCGGCAAGACTGGCGGCATTCCAGGCAACGGGATTGGTCAGTAACTTGAGCGCTGCATCGGCCAGCGCTTGCGGATCGGCGATATTGACGACGGCGCCGGAATGACCCAATAGGCGGTCTTCTTCATCCAACCCTTCGATCAGTTGGCGACATGAGCCGACATCGGTCGAGATCGTCGGCACACCCGCAGCGTAACCTTCAAGAATGACCAGCGGCAAAGCCTCGCTAATTGACGACAGAATGGTCAGGCCGATTTTCGGCATAAGATTTTCCACCTTCTGGAAGCCAAGGAATTTTACGCGATCGGCTACGCCAAGGCTTTCGGCCAGGTTATGGCATTCTTCGGCGTAAGCCGGATCTTCATCTTCCGGTCCGGCAATCCAACCCTCAGCCTCCGGCAACTGGTTGATCACCCGGCGCATGGCGCGGATAAATGTCTTTACATCTTTGATAGGTACGACACGACCGATCAGGCAGAGTACGGGTGGTGGCTTTTGAGGACGCAATTCACGCAACGGCGCAAAACGGTTCAGACTGATGCCATTCGGGATGTTGAAGGTACGTTCGGCTTTTGCGCCGTCGGTAATTTGGCGCAAACGATTGTCTTCGTAGAGGGCGATAATCGGATCGGCGGCCTCATAACAGAAGCGCCCCATCCATTCGAAAAAGCTGATCCACATCTGGCGAAAGTACGACAGTTCGGTTGGATCACGCTGGAAGACGTTGCGGTTATCGCGTATCCATTCGCTTTTGAACAGGTCTATTTTGCGCTCTTTGGTGTAAATGCCGTGTTCGGAGAGTATCAGTGGCCGTTGCCGTGTCTGTCGCAGTACGGCGCCGAGAAATCCGGCGTAGCCGGTCGAAACGCTGTGGTAGGCGCGCGCAGGAATCAGCTCGTGGGCGATTTTGGCCAGTTGCCAGAGCGGCGCATGCATGATGCGTACGGTCCAGAAATAATCGACAAAGGAAGGGTCAGTGCAGAAATCACGATAGCGTTCGCAAATCATTTCCCAGGATTGTTCGCCATGTAGAAACGCTTCTATCGGGAGTTTCCCCCCCGGCGAAATTTCTTTGCTCAGCGAATGGAAGGCCAAATTGCCGGCGTTTTCCTCATGCCCTTGTTTGATCATTTCGTGCAAAGTCACGAGGTCTTTGTGGATGTGGGCGGGAAAGCGGTCGTGCGCCTCTTTGGCCGTAGCGTCCTTATTGGCGAATTCGTATAGATAGTGTGTTTCCAGATGCACCACATTGTCGGGGAGCGTGTATTTGGGCTCGCCATAGTCTTCTTTTCGGCTGCCGAGAAAAACGATGGCAAAGCGCAGCTCAGGAAATGCGCGGATTATTTGGTTAACCCAGCTGGACACGCCACCGCTTACGAACGGGAATGTTCCTTCGAGCAGTAATGCGATGTCGGCGTTGGCGGCACGGGGGAAAGTCATTGGGCGCTCCAGTAGCGAATTACCGGCCGAAGGCGCGGTAGCGATTGCCAGTCTCCCATTTCATTCATCAAGGCGCGGACCGTGTCGAAGTCGCCGATGTCGTAAGCTACTTCGGCCAGATAGGGAACAATACGTGTTTTCGGTAAGCCAAGCGTTAATGCCTGGTTATAAGCGCGCAGAGCAGCGTGGGCATCGCCCAGCGACTGCAGGAGGCGGCCTTGGCGTAGGTGTAAGCCCGCGTCGTTCGGTGTCTGGTTGAGCGAAATTTCGGTGTAGTGTAAGGATTGCTCTAAGGCGTGTTGGCGTAAGTCGCCCTGTGCGAGTTCCTGATAGACCAATTCCCAATACAGGTCCGCAAGTCGTTTGGCGGCGTCAATTTGCTCCGGGCTTCCGGCGATGGCCTTGTTGAAATGCGTCGTTTCGTTGTGAATCGATTGATTCAGCAATTTTTCCTTGTTGTCGAGCATGCCATAGGCGAGCAGCCGGATATCGTCTGACGGGTCTGTCAGTACATCGCGCAGAAGCGGTGATGCAATCCGTCCTGAAACATTCTGCAAGGCGACTAGGGCGCGCATGCGCGTCGCCAAAGGTGCCTTGGCATTGGAAAGAAATGAACGCAAGCCGGCTTGACGGAAACCGGTGCCGGAACGCAGATGCGGGTCGACTTCCGGCATGTCTACCGCGTGGAAGGTGTCGTTATTGACGACCGGCCTTCGGGTATGAAGCAGGAATACGCCGCTGATAACGGCGACAAATCCAAGTACCGGTACCGCATAGCACACGATGAACATGAGTACTAGAACCGGTAGTCGTTGCTTGGGAAGGTGCGCTGGCAAAAAAGGCAGGGCGATCAATGCGAGCAGAATACTGGCACCACCGTGAGCAAGCAGATAGAGCAGCAGTACGCGGTCATCGCGCACGCCCATGGCCATGCCTGCCCATGCCGAAGTCTCAAGTGTCAGCGCGTATAGCCCGAGTTTCTGCTGGAACATGACAGACGTCAAAAAGTTGGTTGAGCATGTCTAGTGGCGCTTGCTGATCAACATGCATGATATGGGGAAAAATGCCTGCGTCGGCGAGTGTCTTGTTGCCTTGACGGCTAATCCAGTCCTCGATTCGTGCGATATAGCCTTCGGCTGCGGCTGTTCCGGCGAGCGGCATCAACGTGACCAAGACCTTGTGTTCGCCCGTCTCGATCAACCAGTTAACGTCAAGAGCGCGTCGTTGGCTGCGAATTTGCAACGACATGTCTTCGTGGCGGACATTGGGTAGAAATTCCAGGGCGACAAGCACGCTGCAGACGTCGGATTCCTGGCGTACGCGCCACAAGCGTTGTAATTCAGCGGCAAAATCGGTCGGACAGAGGGCAAATCTGTTGCGAATTTGTGCGGCCAGTCGATTGGTGACTAATCCGTCGGTGTAATAACCAAGAAGCAGATTGAGGGTTTGCAGCATTTCCTCGTGCAAGGCGAAAAATGGCACACGCTCGACGGCAAGGATGCCCAGTTGTTCTCCGTCGAATGTGGTGAGCGGTGCTGCAATCAGATACCGGCTTGGGTTTTCTCCGGAACCAAGGTTGTGAGCAACGTGCGACAAGCGTCCAGTTTCAAGTGCGCGCTGAATTAATGGGTCATTGATCGCCAGCGGCGCTTCGTCAGCGGCCATGCCCAGGCTTGCCGTCGGGGATCTGTCGATATTTTTTTCATGAATGGCGTACAGGGCTGCCGACTCGAACTGGCAGTATTGGGCAAACAGGCGTAACAATCCGTCGCCACAGGCGAGTTGCTGGCTTGGGGCACCATGAATTTTCCCTTCGTCTTCGATCATGTCTTGCAGAGTCGCGAGGGCATCGCGCATGGCCATCGGTCGTCCGATCAAATCCTGTTCCAGCCTGTCGTGTGAAAGGCGCAGCAGGTAGTACTGGTGGGTGAGATAGTCGAGGCGTTGGTCAAGGTAGAGTTGAACGCCTTCCGCACGCCGGGCACGAGCCAGCCAAAGACTCGAGAATTCGCCGCTGAGCATGACGAGAATCAGGCCGCCGAGAAAATTTATTTTCGGAAATTCGCCTCCTAACCAGCCGGACAGGTGGAAGGCGAACCAGGACACGAGCAATACAACGGCACCGCCGAGTCCGGGAAACGGGCCGTAGCGTAAAGCCAGAATGACGGGCGCAAACCATGCCCAGGGAAACGATGATTGTGTCCACAAGGGGTCTAGTGGATTGATCCAGATGCCAAGCGCAACGCTGAACAAGGTTAACAAGACTGTTTCGGCAGTTATGGCCGAAGGGCTTAGCGCTGGTCGTAGTGCGCGTTTGAGGTTCAAAGCGGAGCCTTTTGCCGGCGTTCAGTCTTGGCGGGCCGAAAGGCCAGAATCAAGCAGTCCGCGCATCAATTGCTGGGCGACGGCAGAGAGCGCTTCCCGGCTCCAGCCGCTTTTCCCCCCGACGCCGCTCCATAAGGTTTCGCCGCTCGGTACGTCAATGATTGAAAGGGCAATGCCGACTGCTGGCTCGCCATCGACCCCGACCTTGTAGCGCCATTCTTCGACGCTGCCGGTCAAGGCATAGCGAGCCCCCTGTTCTCGCGCCCAGTCCAAGGCGGACTCCTGTTGCATACGGTCGCCAGGTTCAAACAAGGCTTCTTGCTGCAGGCTGGCCGGTGTCCGTCTCAGTTTGCTGATGCCTTTGCTGCGCAGCAAACCCTCGGCTATCGCCTCGGCACGGCTGCCGGCGAGCGGTGTTTCGGTATTGTTGGCAAAAGGCAGTACGACCCACATAGCTTTGCTGCTGACCTTCGGTGCTTCGCTGCGATCGAGCGTCGAGCATGCGGCCAGCGCCATCGTGGCAAGTAGCAAGATGTGGAGAGTAAGTCGCTTTTTCATGGTGTTCCCCTGATGAGGATTAGTAATGTAAACGATAGGTCAAACCGAATTCTTGAACTTGTCCGCTTCCGGACGAGCCCCCCTTGCTGATTTTCCAGCCGATGTTGAGGTGGTCTGCGCCGAAGACTGAGCCGACAATTCCTCCGCTGAAATCGTATCCGGGGCCGAGAGACGTATTCCAGGTTCTGGCGATTGTGGCATAGGGGCGCCAGGCGCGCGTATATTCGCGTTCGAAACGGGTGTCGGTGGATAAGCGTATGCCGTAGTAGCGAAAGTCTTCCGGAATAAAGAAAGAGGAGCCGACATCTGCGGTTGTCGTTCCTACTGGCAATAGCGAGCGCAGGCGTTCGTCGTTGACATTGGCGCGGCGGTCGTAACGGTAGTCTGACCAGAAGGCGCCAATTTCCAGATCGCGCGGATCGATCCTTATGGCGTGCGTGGCCTCGACCAGCCAGTTTTGCCCGGTTCCCAGGGCTATTCCATCCTGAACGAAGTAGCGGTTCCAATTGCCCAGCACAGAAATTTGGTCGCGGGCTGTCAGACGATAGCGTAAGCCAAGCGCAGCCGAGTCTTTCATGCCGGCGACCATCAATGCCGTCGAATCGTTGGCCGGTAGGTCGCTTCCCAGTGCCATATTCAGTGATAGCCGATCGTCAATACGCTGGGTGTGTTCCAACAACAGCGGATAGTAAGTATCGAAGCTGTCGCGTTGCTGGACGGTTAGCAGCGTTTCACCGTTCGGATGGCGCCATTGCAGACGGGTACTCAGGTACTTTTCGTCGGGGAGCACCCCGATGACGCTCAGGTCGCGGTTGTTGCGCTCAATACTGCCAAGGTTCATATCCAGGGCGAGCCTAGGCGATATTGCGAAATGCCAGTTGAGCTTGCTTTCGCGCTCTTCGATCTTGCCAATGTCGCGCTTGAATAATTCGCCGCCGAGGCTATCCGAGTATTCGAGCAGGGCTTCGGATAGTTGCAGATGCAGGGCATCATCGGCGTGTTGAGAGTCTTGTGTTTCAAAGGCATCGCTTTGTGCGAGGCGCAGGTCGTCACCCAGGCGGGCGGCGTTGATACGGTCATAGCGAGGCAGTCGTTCGCCGTGTCGTTCAAGAAGCTGTCCGGCTGTTTCGCGGTCGTTCTCGGCGAGTGCCAGAGAAAGTTCGGCCCACAATGGTCGGGCCGCTGTCTTGGCGTATTGTTGCCATAGCCAGCCTCGTTCAGCCTGATAGCTGCCTTGTTCCTGAAACCAGCCGAGAGCGACATCCTTGGCCGAGGCGGACAGTTTCTTTTCGCCATCACGGTCAAGGCGAAGCAGTTCCCGCAATATGGCAAGTCCGGCATCTCCTTGTTTTTGCGCAATAATCAGACGTGCTCTGGCAACCCGGCGCATTTCGAGCGATTCTTCGTCGGTGAGATCACGCAACCAGGTTTGGCGTGAACTACGTTGTCGTTCCTGGGCCAGCAGATATTGGCGTAATTGCCACGCCCGGTCGGTTTCCTGATTTTGCTCCAGAGCATCGGCGTAGTTCATCAGCCACAAAAAGTCATCGCGATGTTCGTGCATGTGCGGCGTGTAATATCGACGCAAGGCGATATCGGGTAAGGAAAGGGCAAGATAGGCTGAGCCAAGCGCATCGTGTAGCGTCGGGTCGCCCTGCCAGTCGCTTTCCCACTTGTTTAGCGTCCGCCGCAGTGAGACGCCATCGCCACTATCGATGTAAAACCAGAGCAGTGCGAGCTGGATGTTCTGCGCCTGCGGTGCGAGTCGAATGGCCGCTTCCAGGTCTTGTTTGGCTTGCGTCGGTTTGCCGGTATTGAGCGCGTATTGTGCCGAGAGCAGGAGAAACTCCGGATGACGGCGCAGGAGCTGCCGGTCTTTTTCAGTTAGTTTGCTGAGTAGCGGTGTCATTTCTTGCCAGCGCTCTTTTTTGGCATAGTAGCCGAGCGCCTGTATCAGGTGCTTGGGCTGATGGAAATGGTGCCAAGCGACAACGGCAATGAGTGCCGTCTCTTGCGGGTAGTCATCCTGAAGCAGACGGTACAGGGCTTCATAGTCGCTTTCTTCTGCCTGAGCGCTGACTTCATGCGCGTCGATGAACTGTCGGTAGGATTTGATGGCAAGGCCGTCGTTGCGGGCAAATTCAGCAAGTTTGGCGGTTAGTCGCCAGAACGCAACATCGGACTTTGTGGCCAGATTTTGTGCTTTTTGCAACAAGACGAGACTTTCTTCCGGCCGGCCGAATAACAGCATGATCGTTGCTACCCGTAAGGCTCGCTCAGGCGTCAGTCCGGCTTCGGCCAGAAAACGTTGCCAATAACCCAAGGCAAGGTCCGGGTCGCCAATGCGCCCGGCGAGTTCTGCCATGTCTTCCAAGACCCATGTTTGATGAATGCGGCTGTGGGTTCGTTCGAGAAAGCGCAAGCCACCACGCTGGTCAGCAAGCCGTTCGTAGATGGCAGTGGTTTCGCGGATCAGTTTCTGGTTGCCGGGTTGCTTTTCCAGCTGGTATTCGAGAGCAGCACGCAGCGCATTGTCGTCAAAAAGTCCGGGTGCCAGCCGCAGCACTGCCTGCCATGCGTCGTCACGCCCTGTGGTCCGCGCCAGGTAAAGCCAGTTATCGAGACCGATTTTCGGCCGGCCGGACCATTCTGAAACTTTTGCCAGACGTTCCCGCCAAAGCAGGTTGTCCGGTGCCTGACGTACAGCTGAGGCGGCAACCATCCAGGCATCTTCCAACTTCCGGTTGTCGAGAAAAGCTTCGAAGCCCAAGGTGTAAATCTTGTCGTCAAAGGGGAGCTGCGGGCCTTGACTTTTCTCATTGCCAATTTCATTTGCCGATAGCGAGACATGACGCACGATGGCGTCCAAACCGCTAAGTTGGCGTTGCTCCTTGCGCCATTGTTCGAGCAGGGACAGACGGAGCAAGCGGCGTGCGTATTTGTCGGCAAGATCGGGGCGGCGCGCTGCACGGGCAAAACGTACGAGCAGGGTAAGCGTTTCGGTGTCGTTGATGAGATCCGGAGCATTCTCCAGCTCACGCTCGGCGAGAGATAGCGCTTCGGCAATGCGGTTGCCGAATTCCAGCGCGTGCATTGCTCCCAGAAAGTAGTGGCGCTGGTCGTCAATGCTTTTTGCTTGTTTGCGAGCGATCAGATAAAACTCAGCAGCGGCGCAATATTCGCCTTGTTCCAACGACGCGCGCGCGGCATTGATATACCACTGATCGGGGTTGATTTGTTCGCTAGAAGCTAACCGGTCGAAAAGACGTGTTCCAAGCTTGATATCACCTAGCTTTATGGCCTTGCGGGCGAGTTCGGCGAGCATGTCGGCCGGTAAATCTTGTTCAGCGGTTTCGGCGAGTTGGCGAAGCAACGCCTCGTGTAGTGCCTGACGTTTCGGCGAATCGGGTTGCAGATGCTGATACTGGAATTCCTTACTTTGCCATAGTAACCAAAAGGCTTCTTGTTTGAGCAGAAGATCTTCTGACGCAAGGGCAGGAGCTAGTGTCTGGGCAACCTGATCATAATTGCCCGAGATAAGTTCTTTGCGAGCCAGCGTGATGCGCAATGCTGGACTATGTATGTCCGTGCGCAACAAGTTGGTCAGGTAAGCATCGGTAATTTCACCTGGAGGTGCGTTCAGGATGCGCGTAATCAAGGCCTGATGCGGAAAAATAAGTATCAGAACGGCAAGCACCATGGTGCCGAGCAGTACGATTAGCCAAGGTGGCGCCAAACGCGGTCGTTCAACGACGGTGGCACTGAGCTTCGATCGTTGCAGCAGCATCGTTCAGGCGGAAGTACTGGATATTGTCGTTTGTTCGGCTTGGGAAAAGGGGGCTCCCGTTGGAATTAACGCTGCAGCGTCGGCTGTCGGCGAGCGAAAATTCGATCAGTTGGTGACCTTTTAGCGAGAACTTAAGATTCTTGTCGTTGACTGCCCACGAAGCAAGTCGAGCATTTGCGTTTCTTAGATAGGCGTGGCTTGTTTCGCGTTGGGCAATGCGCAGAAGGGCATCGCCGCTAGCCAAATGTACGTAATTGCCTTCCGCTCCGGCATTGTATCCGGCGACATCACGAGAATTTGCGATGTCGGGATGACCAAGGCTAAATGGCATGCGTAAGGTACGCAGGTTGTCGTTGCCGCGAATACGCCAGTCGCTTCCTTCGCGGGCGATAACCATATCGCCAAAGTCGATAGCCTTGCGGATATATTCCGAGGGGAATACCGGATGAACTTCCTTGCTTAAGGCCCACTGGTAAACTTCGTTAAGAGCAGTAAGAGACGCCTTTTTTGAGGCGGAATAACTGTGATAGTAAATTCCGATGGGTTTAAGCCGGCGCGGACTGTCGGTCATCTCGAAAGTTTCGATAACACGTCGATAGCCGTAGAAAGGCCCCGTCCAAAGGTTGGTATAAATATTTTCGTTGGTGTCCGGTGCGTATATCTGGAGATAGCCGTTTTTTCTAATTCCGATTGGCGCAACGGCGGTTAGTGATGGATTGGTTCGTGATATTTGCGTGTCGCCGCCGTTCATGTTGAGTAAATTGGCATTTTCCGCAATACGCAGGGCTTCAACGCCGGGAGCGGTGTCGCCGGACCATTGCAGGGTCACCACTTTTTTGCCGGCAGGCGCCAGTCTTTCATTGATATAGGCCACAGAGCCAGCAATTTCACGATTCAAATCAAGTTTGTAGCCGGGAACGGCCAGATGGTAGGAGGTATCTGCGTC
Organism: uncultured Propionivibrio sp.; assembly: GCA_964652915.1. Classification (GTDB taxonomy): domain Bacteria; phylum Pseudomonadota; class Gammaproteobacteria; order Burkholderiales; family Rhodocyclaceae; genus Propionivibrio. The sequence continues at coordinate 10,093 of CAZZDF010000029.1, forward strand.
CGAATCGCTGAAAATCCCGTGTTTTACTTTGTCGTCCCAGCGAAAAGGGTGTGAGAAGGTGTGGCTCGCAATCTCGACGTGCTGCAAAGAAAATATGCTCTTGGCGATATTTTCCATCTCCGGTGAGTCTTTCGGATGCAGGCCGTGTGGCGCTACTTCTGCTTCAATGATCGACATCGCATGTGGAATCCGGTAGCGCATCAGAATTTCTTCCAACAGTACTTTCCCGGCGAGAGGCGACCCCGGCCGTTCAGCACGGGACGGGAATCCATCGCCGTCGATGTGAGCCAGCAACAGGCGGCGCCCGTTTTCTGTAGTCACGTCGGGGACCGGCATTACCGGAAGTTGGAGTGCAGCGCTTAGAAAAGCAAACGGATCGAAGTACCAACGGAATTGTTCAACTCCGGGGAGTTCGCTAATGAGATACGGTTCTAATACAAATCCTCCCCATGGCATCAAGGCTGCGGCGACATGATGGGTGCCTTTTTGGTCGGCGAGAGTCAACAATGGCTTGCCGGAGGCTTGAATCTGGATCGGCTGAATGTCTTGGGGGCTTGGATGTATTTGAGCCTCTCCTTGAAAGATGGCGTCGATTGTCGCGATCTGCAGCTTCGGATTGTCGGGGATGGGCTGACGGGTAATGCCGAGTTGTTTAAGGGTATCACCGTCGCTGGGAAGTTGCTTGAGGAAAAGTAGTCGGGTACCCAGCGCGATTTGTTGTCCTATCCAGTTATTTTTCCTCTTGAAGTAGGGCGCTGCTCCGGTTCCCCAAAAAATGATGCCTGCGTACGACGAAGGGGGAAATGTTTTTGGCAAGGACTCGTTGATGTCGTAATACTCGGCGAGGTATCCCAGATAGTTTATTGGCATTTCCAAAAAACGATGGGGGCCGCTGAAGTTAAGTGACGGAGTTTCTCGGGCATTATAGATGATGGCAATTTTGCGTGGCATGACTTCGCGTTGGCCGATGCCCAGTGTCACCAGTGCACTATCGGCAACCCAAGGCACTATACCCAAAGACTTAATGCGTTCTGCGGTTGCGCGGGTTAGCGCTCGCTTATTAGGGGAAACGTAATCAATCGCAAGAATTGGTAATTTGTACTGATCACGGATAGTCAATAATTGGCCGAGCAGCCATTCTCGATCCTCAGTCTTGACTTCCACATAGCGTTTGTTGCTCGCATCCCAGCCTTGGAATAGAGATTCGGCAGCAACCATTTGAATTTTGTCTTTTACTCTCGGCACAACTTCAAAACCGCGATTGAGAATCAGGTGGATGCCCGGAAATTGCTGATGCAATTTTTCTATGACTTTGACAAGCCCAGCCTGTTGGGCATTTTCATCGAATTTCTTGGCTAAACGGTAAGAGTCGAGCGTATCGAGGAAAAAGCCTCGATAGCCCTTGTCCCACAGCGGTGCGATGATACGTTCGGCGACGAAATCAGGCCATTTCTGAAACGAAAGGTCGATAACCAGCGACCCCCAGTCCGGATTGGAGGACAGGTGAGCATTGTCCGGGATGTCGACAAAATAATCGCGACCAGGATGTGCTTCGCCGATCGCGACGTACGCATAAAGTTCGCTATAGGGCTTGCGAAAGCGCTTGGGATCGGCCTGGTGATCCGGGTCGACAACTACGATATCGAAAGCTTTAAGATCCTCAAGCGGCGCGTCGGCGCCGTAAAATAGAGCAACTGCTGATTCGGCCTGAGATCTTGGCGTTGGTAGCAAGAGGCAAACCAGCAGTATGGTAATTGCTAAGCGAGTCATCGTAGAACTTAAGCAACAAATTGTCTTTATGGTAGATATGAACTGCGAATGTGCTAGTAAGGAGCAGTCACGCCTTCTCGCCATGTGATGCTACCGCAACAAATTGTCTAAGGATGTGCGAAAGTTCACGGTTTTATTGCTGATTATTCCTGAGCTGGACAAGCTGGATTGAATCGCCCCGGGTTTCGTAGAGGCTCCGAGGTTTAAGTGCAGGCGTACTCTGTGTTGATTTGCACGTAAAACTGACCCATTTGAGCTAGAGATTTGCATGGAATTT
>CAZZDF010000030.1:0-11891 GCA_964652915.1 uncultured Propionivibrio sp.
AATTTCGACATCGATGCCAAGTGCCTGCGCGACATCGTCATGTGGGGCTTCAAGCGCTGCTTCTACTACCGGCCTTACGGCGAAAAGCGGGCATTGATTTCCAGTGTCGGCGATTATTACGATACCCTTGAACAAAAATTCGGAATCAATAGCTAACTTGCAGAGCACGATCCGGATTTCGGTTCACGCCGAAATCCGGGCCTCATATCCATCCCAATGCCCGCCTCGAAAACACCAAGCACCTGCCGCCTGACCCAAGCCTACCGGGCGCTGAGACTAGCTCTGCACTTTTTGTGGATGGCCATCGGCGGCGCTTGCCTGTATCCATTTTCAAGTGTCTCGCGTCGAGCGCAACTCAAACAGCGGTGGTCAAAAAAAGTACTCGACATTCTGGCCATCAAGCTTGACACACACCCCACTGAAGCCCCCTGTGGTTGCCTGGTCATCGCCAATCACATCTCCTGGCTGGATATTTTCGCCATCAATGCCGTACGCCCAGCCGCCTTCATCGCCAAGGCCGAAATCCGCCAATGGCCATTGATCGGCTGGCTGGCCGCCCGTAACGACACGGTTTTTCTACGTCGCGGTAGCCATGGGCACGCCAGGGTCGTCAATACCAAAATCGATGAGCTACTCAACTCCGGAAATGATGTAGCCTTGTTTCCCGAAGGCACTACCACCGACGGCACGCGCCTGCTCGGATTCCATGCAGCATTGCTGCAACCGGCCATCGAAACGGGACGCCCGATCCTGCCCTTGGCCATTTCCTATCTAAATGCCAGCGGGAGCATCAGCCTCGCCCCCTCGTTTGCCGGCGAAACCAGCTTGATGCAATGCGTTTTTGCCATCCTCGCCAGCCCGCAGCTAACGGTTCGCCTGACACCGCTCCCGATAATCGAAAGCACCGATAAGAGCCGCCGCGAGCTATCACAAGCCGCTCACACCGCCATCACTGAAGCGCTATCTACCAGGCGCGGATTTCATCCGGCGAACAATCCACCTGAAAAACTGCCCGGTCTTCCAGACGAATAGCCGTCAAAGCCCCGCCCCATAAACAACCCGAATCAATCGCCAAGAGGTTGGGCAAAACCTTCAAGCCTAAGGCCGACCAATGTCCGGTGATCAAAATTTTGTCAGCACTCCGCCTTCCGGGAACCTGAAACCACGGCATGAAGCCCTTTGGCGCTTTAGCCGCCTCGCCCTTGACGCGAAAATCCATCACCCCTTCGGCCGAACAGAAACGCATTCGCGTCATGGCATTAACGACCACGCGCAAACGCGCCCAACCTTTCAAGTCACTCGACCACGAAGCCGGATCACTCCCCCACATATTGGCCATGAACTCGCGCCAGTGTGGACCTCGCAGAGCCATTTCGACTTCGGTACCGAGCGCATGCGCTTCGTTAACCGACCACTGCGGTAACAAACCCGCATGAACGAGACAATATTCGCCTTCCACAAAGCACATACGCTGATGCCGCAACCAATCAAGCAGCTCCTGGCAGTCCGGCGCTTCGAGCACCTGATCGAAGGTATCGCCTTTACTGCGCTTGCCGAAACCTTCAGCGGCCATCAGCAAAGACAAGTCGTGGTTGCCAAGCACCATGGTCACCGCTTGCCCGAGGTTACGCACGTAGCGCAAAGTTTCCAGCGAGCGCGGCCCGCGATTGACCAGATCGCCCACTAGCCATAATCGATCCTTCGCCGGATTAAACGCACAACGCGCCAGCAATCGCGCAAAGGAATCAAAACACCCCTGAATATCACCGATCGCGTAGGTAGCCATGCGCAGGCGACTTAAATCGTCGATTGGTATTGCTGCCAGCGCCAGCCGTCGCAGCACATCTCGTCGATGCCGCGCTTTGCCGACCAGCCGAGGAGTTCCTTGGCCAGCGCCGGATCGGCATAGCAAGCGGCCACGTCGCCCGGGCGACGCGGCATGATGGAATAAGGCACCGGACAGCCACTGGCCTTCTCGAAAGCGCGAACCATATCCAACACGGAATAACCGCATCCGGTTCCCAGGTTCACCGTCAGCAAGCCGGAGTGATCCTGCAAATAATCCAGCGCCGCAACATGCCCTTCGGCCAAATCCATGACGTGAATGTAGTCGCGAACGCCCGTCCCGTCCGGTGTCGGATAATCGTTACCAAAGACGCTCAGGCGTTCGCGCTGCCCGGTCGCCACCTGCGCCACAAAAGGCATCAGATTGTTGGGAACCCCTGAAGGCGATTCGCCGATCAAGCCGCTCTCATGCGCCCCCACCGGATTGAAATAGCGCAGCCGCGCAATCCGCCATTCGCCATCGGATTTCGCCAAATCGGCAAGGATGTCTTCGATCATCAACTTGCTCGCGCCATAGGGATTGGTCGCCGAACGTGGAAAATCCTCCCGGATCGGCACCGAAGCCGGATCGCCATAAACCGTAGCGGAAGAACTGAAAATCAGCGTTTTTACGCCGGCCTCGGCCATCACCTCACACAAGGCGATCGCACCGCCGACATTGCAATCGTAGTAACGCAAAGGCTGTGCCACCGACTCGCCCACCGCCTTCAACCCGGCAAAATGGATCACTGCATCGACCGGACGTTGCTTGAATATCGCACGCAATAAGTCTTGATCACGCACGTCGCCTTCAACAAACACCGGCCGCTTACCGGATATTTTTTCAACGCGGTCAAGCACCTCGCGCTGACTATTGGATAAATCGTCGATGACAGTTGCTTGATGCCCCGAGGCCATTAAGGCCACGCAGGCATGAGAACCAATAAAACCAGTGCCGCCGGTAACGAGAATATGCATCTTGCCCTCTCGAAAGCTACTGCAATTGCGGGGAATATTCCGGAACGAATTCCTTCAATGTTCTCTTGAGTTCGTTGGAATCCCCTGGCGCGGTACCGGCCAACCAATCCTCCAACCGCTTTGACCAGTCCTGTTCCGGAGCCATCTCGGCCTGCGCCACACGTAACTTGGGATGCGGCGTTGACAGGGTGTGCTCACGATCGGTCAGCAATTCCTCGTAGAGCTTTTCTCCTGGCCGAAGCCCGGTGAATTCGATCTTTATTTCATCTTCGCTAAAGCCCGACAGCCGGATCATATCTCGCGCCAAATCGGCAATCCGCACTGGCTCGCCCATCTCAAGAACGAAAATCTCACCGCCTTGCCCCATCAACCCGGCCTGCATCACCAGTTGCGCCGCCTCAGGAATCAACATGAAATAACGAATAATCTCAGGGTGCGTCACCGTCACAGGCCCCCCTTGCGCAATCTGCTCACGAAACTTCGGTATTACCGAACCATTGCTACCAAGCACATTTCCGAAACGCACGGTTACAAAGCGCGTTCCCTGGGGTTTCTGCAGACCACTCAATACGCGTTCGGCCAAGCGCTTGGTCGCCCCCATGACATTCGTAGGATTTACCGCCTTGTCGGTCGAAATCAGCACCATTTTTTCAACACCATGGCGCTGTGATGTTTCCGCCACGCACTTTGATCCCAACACATTGTTGCGCACTGCCTCCCAAGCATTCTCACCTTCCATCAGTGGCACATGTTTATAGGCCGCAGCGTGAAAAACCACCGACGGACGATAGGCTGCAAACACCTGATCAAGACGCTTGGCATCCTTGATGTCACCGACGACACAGGCGATCGCCACCGCTGGAAAAGACCAGGAAAACTCCTGCTCGATCAAATACAGCGCGAATTCCGAAACCTCATACAACACCAACAAACGCGGTTGAAAACGCGCAATCTGCCGCACCAGTTCCGAACCGATTGAACCACCTGCACCGGTGACCAAAACAACGTGCTCTCCAAGCCAAGTGCGCAAGCCGCTATCGTCCAGTTGAACCGGATCACGCCCTAGCAGATCTTCCAACTGCACCTGGCGCATCTGCGAAACTGCCACGTTGCCAGACAGCATATCTTCAAGGCTGGGAACCGTCAGTACCGACAAACCTGCTTGCACTGCGGCCTCCATAGCTCGCCGGCGCTCCGACATACTGGCCTCGGGCATGGCTACGATGGCCCGCTTTATTCCCAACTTTTCGGCCCATTCGGCAACGTTCGAGACGACCCCCAATATCTTCCGCCCGCGTAGTTCCTGACCAATCCGTGCGCCATCACTACCTTCAAGCAAACCCGCAACGCTCCAGTCGCGGGAATAATCAATCTCACGCAGCAACCGCTCGGCGGCATCGCCCGCTCCCAACACGATGACCGGTTCGCCGCTTAACGCCAATCTCCCGTAAAGCTCCCGATCCTTCCAAGCGCGGTAAACGAATCGACTCCCCCCCATCACCATAACCAACAAAATCGGATGTAAAACCAAGACAGATCGCGGAATCATCGGAATCTGAAGCATCATTACACCCGCTGCGACAATCGTCGCAGCCAGCGAAACAGCTACAATTATCCGGTGCAAATCCATCAAACTGGCAAAACGCCAGATGCCACGATACAAACCCATCAAGCAATACACCGGAGCATGTACCATGACAAGTAGCAGACATACCTGAAAAGCCTGACGAAAATAACCGCTCGGAACGTCCAGGTTAAAGCGTAGCCAATAAGCGCCGAACCAACAAAGCAGCAAAGCGAAAATATCGTGCGAAAAAGCAACGAGACGACGCGAAATCATAGAAATACCGTGAAAGCCGGAGCAACTCCGGCAAGCTGAAAAAGTGTCATTTTACGCTTTAGCAAGATGCTGCCGGTCATGCCTGCGACAAATATGCGAAAGTAGCCGATCATGAAACTCGCGAAAAACAAGAAAGAGCTCGTTCCGAACTAACTAAACTGACTTCAACACCTCCTCAAGCATCCTCACAACCCCAACCTGCCAGTCCGGCAGATTTAAGCTAAAGGCAGACTTGAGCTTGTCCGTACCTAGCCGCGAGTTAAGCGGCCTTTGCGCTGCAGTCGGGTAAGCGCTGGTCGGAATTGCTTCGACGGCTTCCAGATCAAGCAGAATCGGCAACCCAGCTTGACGTGCGCGCTCTATGACCAGACGTGCATAACCATGCCAAGTCGTCTCGCCACCCGCAGCCAAATGATACAAACCCGCCAACTGTGGTTTGCTCAGTGCGCTACGAATCGCGTGTGCGGTGACATCGGCCAACAACTCAGCGCCGGTTGGCGCGCCGATCTGGTCATCAATCACCTTGAGCCGATCCCTCTCCTTCGCCAATCGCAATATCGTCTTGGCAAAATTTGCCCCGCGCGCCGCATACACCCAACTGGTACGGAAAATCAGATGCTTTTCACAACGGGCCACAGCTAGATCCCCGTCTAGTTTGGTTCGCCCATAGACACTCAACGGACCGGTTGCATCGCTCTCCTGCCAAGGTGCAGTACCGCTGCCGTCATACACATAATCCGTTGAATAATGCACCAGCCAGGCACCGAGCTTCTGAGCCTCGTCGGCCAACACGCCCGGGGCGGACGCGTTGATTTGCTGAGCCAGTTCGGGCTCGGACTCGGCCTTGTCGACGGCCGTGTATGCCGCGGCGTTGACGATAACGTCCGGGCGCACTGTACGCACAGTGTCAGCCAATCCAACGCTGTTGGTAAAATCCCCGCACAACCCGTCACGACTATCGAAGTCCAGGGCAATGAGTTGTCCCAGAGGCGCAAGACTACGCTGCAACTCCCAGCCAACCTGGCCGCCTTTACCGAACAACAGTATTTTCATTCGTCTTCCCCGTTCTTACTTGTTCGCTTGTTGTTTCCGCAATGCAGACACCGAAGAAAATCGGCTCGCGCATTCCCATATAATGCAGGCTTTCCCTGCCTACCCGTATTTTAAAGCCGATGCGCATTCTGCTGGTCAAAACCTCTTCGCTTGGCGATGTGATCCACAATCTTCCGGTCGTCAGTGATCTTCGCCGGGCTTTTCCTGAAGCCCGGATCGACTGGTGTGTCGAAGAAGCCTTTGCCGATATTCCGCGTTTGCATCCGGAGGTTGGCGAGGTCATTCCTGTGGCCATTCGGCGCTGGCGTAAATCAATGCGGCAATCGGCTACCTGGCGGCAGATTACAGAGTTCAAGCGGCACATCGGGAAAGCACGTTACGACGCGATCCTTGACACCCAAGGGCTGATCAAGAGTGGGCTTATTTCCAGCCAAGCCAAGGGACACCGATACGGTTACGCCCCGGAAGTTGCCAGGGAATCATTAGCGGCCCGATTCTACGACGAAACTTTTGTTATTCCCCCCGATGCCCACGCCGTCGAAAGAAACCGTCAGCTATGCGCGGCAGCGCTCCATACTTCGGCCGATCTGCCGCTTGATTACGGCATCAAGGCACCGTACATCGAGTTGCCGTGGCTCAATGCCGGGCGTCTGGCCATTCTTTTTACGGCGACCAGCCGCGATGACAAATTATGGGACGAAGCCAACTGGATGCAACTCGCCCAAGCGCTGGTCAATCGCGGCCTGACTCCGGTTTTCCCTTCGGGCACTGCCATTGAAAGACAGAGAGCAGAACGACTGGCGACAGCCGTGCCGGGAGCGGTCGTTGCCCCGGCATTGAATCTGAATGAACTGGCCAGCCTGATCGCTCGAGCCGCTCTGACTATCGGTGTAGATACCGGACTCGTCCACCTAGCCGCAGCACTCAAAACACCGACCATCGCTCTGTACATCAGCACCGACCCGGCACTCACCGGCGTTCTTGGAACAGGCTTCTACCGCAATCTTGGAAACACCGGCAATCCACCCAGCGCTGCCGAAGTCATGGCCGTAGCAGAACAGGTACTGCGCTGATGCCCCGCCTGATCTACGCCCTGCTCTTTTATCTCGCGCAACCGCTGGTCTGGCTGCGCCTTTTATGGCGAGCACGCAAGCAGCCGGAATACCTGCAACATCTGGGCGAACGCTACGGACACTATGCCAATTCTGCGCCGCCCCGGTTGCTCTGGCTGCACGTCGTTTCGGTTGGCGAAACGCGCGCTGCCGAGCCATTGATCAAAGCTCTGCTTGACGGATACCCGGACCACTCCCTGCTGCTGACGCACATGACACCAACCGGCCGGGCAACCGGTGGCGAACTGATCGCCAAATATGGCGGCCGTTTGCTTCAAGCCTACCTTCCCTACGATCTGCCGGGCGCTTGCGCGGCGTTTCTTGACCATTACCGCCCGCAACTCGGCTTGCTGATGGAAACAGAGCTTTGGCCGAACCTGATTGCCTCGGCCAAACAGCGCAACATTCCACTCCTGCTCATCAATGCCCGTCTTTCCGCGCGCTCGCAGCGAGGCTATCAACGCTTCGGCGGGCTGATTCACCCGGCGCTGGAATCCTTGCGTGCCGTCGCCGCTCAAACGCCCGGCGATGCGGCACGCCTGATGGCCATCGGCGCCCGAAGCGTCAGTGTGTTTGGCAATATCAAGTTTGACGTCACCCCGGCGCCTGAGAAGCTCCAGTTGGGCGAGCAATGGCGACAAGCACTAGGTGATCGTCCGGTCTGGCTCGCGGCCAGCACTCGTGAAGGGGAGGAAGCGCTGATCCTCGAGGCTTTCGCCCGCATCAACAGACCTGACCTGCTCCTCCTGCTCGTACCACGGCATCCACAACGCTTTGCCGAAGTTGCCGCGCTGCTCGCCGAACGTCAGCTCGCCTTCTGCAAACGCTGCGAAAACGTTTTGCCCAACAAGGAAACGCAGGTTTGGCTAGGGGACAGCATGGGCGAAATGCCCGCCTACTTTGCCGTTGCGAATATCGCCGTAATGGGCGGCACGCTGCTCCCGTTCGGCGGACAAAACCTGATTGAAGCCGCCGCCTGCGGCTGCCCGGTACTAGTGGGCCCACACAGCTTTAATTTCCTGCAGGCTACCGAAGACGCCATCAGTTGTGGCGCGGCACGCCGGGTTAGCGATGCCGCCAGCGCGGCCAATGAAGTCGAAAAACTGCTGACCGAACCCGATACACTCAAAGCGATGCGCAACGCGGCCACTGACTTCAGTCAGGCGCACCGCGGCGCAACAGCCAGAACTGTCACGCTCATTCAGGAAATCATGGCGCCTCGAACAGCGGGTTAATCTGCTCCAGATCCGTCTCGCTTAATGTTCCGACCGACGCTTTCAGCCTGAGTTGCGAGAGCAGGGTGTCAAAACGCGCCTTGGCCAACTCCCGTTTAGTGACGTATACCTGATTCTCGGCATTCAATACGTCGATATTGATTCGCACCCCGACTTCGTAACCGAGCTTGTTCGACTCCAGTGCGCTGGTACCAGAAACCAGGGCAGCATCCAGTGCTCGAATCTGCGCCAGCCCATTGACCACGCCAAGATACGATTGCTGAGCGTTAAGTGCCGCCATTCTCTTGGTGTTCTCCAAGCCCGCCTGAGCAGCAAGCTTGTTGGCTGCGGCTTCGCGCGTCTTGGAATTAACGTAACCGCCCTGGAAAATCGGAATAGTCAGCTTCAAGCCAATATTGCGCGAATCAGCCTCAACCATTGACGAAAATCCGGCCAGAGTGTTGCTCTTGCCATAGTTGGCTTCGATATCAACCGTCGGATAATGCCCGGCGCGCATCCGCTGCACTTCCTTGGCGGCAATCTCCGCCTGCGCCTGCTGAGCCTGAACCTCGAAGCTATCCTTTTGTGCGGCATCGACCCACTTATCCATCGCGGCCGGCTGCGGCGGTCTCAGCTCCGCTTGCGGCTTCAGTCGATTAAGCTCACCTACTTCCTTGCCAACAATAACGCGCAAGGCATAGCGCTTGACCTCAAGATCGCTTTGCGCCGCGATCTCTTGCGCATCGGCCAGATCAAAACGCGCCTGCGCCTCTTGCGAATCGGTAATCGTTGCCGTTCCGACCTCGAAGTTCTTCTTGGCCTGCTCAAGCTGCTGGCCGATTGCCTGTTTGTTGGAGCGTACAGCCTTCAGGTTTTCCTCGGCATAAAGCACGTCGAAATAGGCTTGCGCCACGCGCAGGATCAAATCCTGAGAAGCCTGGGCAAAAACCGCTTCGGCCTGTGCGACTAACAGCTGACCTTGCCCGTATTCGACAAATCGTTGCCAGTTGAACAAAGGCTGGGTCAGACTTACGCCGTAGGAATGCGTATTAAAGTCGGAAGAGGATTTCGGGCCATTTTCCGGTCGATAGGTATTCTCGTTCCAAACCGTATTGGCCGACCCGTTAATTGACGGCAACAAACCCGCCAGACCCTGGGGCCCCTTTTCACGGCCGGCATCTGCCGCAGCCCGCGCGGCAAGATACTGCTGATCGTTGCTTTGCGCTTCGCGATAAACCTGCATCAAATCCGCAGAAATAGCCGGAGCGCCGGAAAACAAAGCGGCAAGAATGAACGACAGGCGACTTGCCGATAGCTTGGATGACATGGTGCGACCTCTTGAATACTAGAAAACGAATTTGTCGGGTTGCGCGGCATTGACCAACGGCGCCACAACGGTTTCCAGGACATTGATAGTGTTGAAGGCGTTTTCGTCGGTACGGGTAATCAACTGCAGTTGCATCACCGGCGCTTCACCAACCACGGCAACCAGCCGCCCGCCGATCTTGAGTTGACGAAGCAATGTTTCCGGCAATACCGGAAGCGAAGCAGAAAGCACGATTGCATCATACGGCGCATAAGGCGGCCAACCTTGGGCCGCATTCCCTAATTCAACGCTGACATTGGCCACCCCGGCTTTTTCGAGATTCGTTCTGGCCATCTCGACCAATGCCGGGTCAATTTCCACGCTATAAACAAATTCGGCCTTGGCCGCCATCAAGGCGGCCATGTAACCACTACCCGTGCCGATTTCGAGTACCGTATCCTTGGTTTTAAGCCCGAGTTCCTGCAGCATGCGCGCTTCCATGCGCGGCACCAGCATCGTTTGCCCGACTCCCGGCTTGTCCGAAAGAGGAATCTCGAGGTCAGCAAAAGCCAGTGCATGATAAGCCTCGGGGACAAAATCCTCGCGTTTGACCGCGGACAACAATTCCAGCACCACCGGATCGAGCACCTCCCAGGGACGAATTTGCTGCTCGATCATGTTGAAACGTGCCTGCTCGAAGTTCATTGTCACAGCGTCCATCGCATTCCTCGATCTAATCGTTATATTAGCACAGACTTATATTGCACAATATTTGAACGGATGATTATACCTTCACCCTGCCTTGACTCTATACCAGGCCGCGTAAAGTGCCGGCAGGAAAAACACGGTCAGCAAAGTCGCCACGATTAACCCGCCCATGATGGCCACGGCCATCGGCCCCCAAAAAATGCTGCGCTGCAAGGGAATCATTGCCAGAATGGCCGCTGCCGCAGTCAACATGATCGGGCGGAAGCGGCGCACCGTCGAGCCGACGATCGCTTCCCAGGTTGGCTTGCCGGCCTTCTCGTCCTGTTCGATCTGATCGACGAGAATGACCGAATTGCGCATGATCATGCCGAACAAGGCGATCACGCCAAGGTTAGCGACAAAGCCGAACGGCGCATGGAACAGCAATAGGGCAATCGCCACGCCGATCAGACCCAAGGGCGCAGTAAGCAAAACCAGAATGGTTCGCCCAATGTTCTGCAACTGGATCATCAGCAGGGTAATCACGACCATCAGCATCCACGGCACCACAGCCTTGATCGAGTCTTCGCTTTTTGCCGATTCTTCGGTTGCACCACCCAATTCGATGCGGAAGCCCGGCGGCAGCTGTTCGCGCACAACATCAAGTTGCGGATCAATTTGCGCCGACACCACGGGCGCCTGCACATCGTCGCGAATATCCGCACGGACGGTCACGGTCGGCAGACGATTGCGCCGATTGATCAGCACATCCTCCAGCCCGTAGCTGATTTTTGCCACCTGCGCCAACGGCACGTAGCGCCCGTTGGCCGTGCGGATATTGAGATCGGCCAACGCCGAAATCCGCGTACGCTCATCGCCTGGCGCACGCACCACCACGTCGACCAGATAGTCGCCGTCACGCACCTGCGTAATGGTCGATCCGGCCAACATCAAATTGACCGAATTCGAAAGATCCTGCGAACTGACCCCAAGCGCCCGCGCCCGATCCTGATCGATTTCCAGACGGACGGATTTACCCATCTCGTTCCAGTCAAAATTGACGTCTTTGACGTGCGGGTTGGCACGCATCACGGTAGCCACCTGTTCCGCCGCTTTGCGCAAGGCCTCAAGGTTTTCCCCGGAAACCCGGAACTGAATCGGAAAACCGACCGGAGGCCCGTTCTCCAGCCGCAATACACGCACCCGGGCATTCGCCATTCCATCGCGCCAATCGGCATTGACATCGTCAAACTGCTTTTCCAGCCGCTCTTTCAGATCCTCGCGCGCCTCCAGATCCTTGGCCACAACAACGAACTGCGCGAAGTTGTCGTTGAAAAGCTGTTGATCAAGCGGCAGATAAAAGCGAGGACTGCCATTGCCGATATAACTGGCAAAATCCTTTACCGATTTCTTGAACTCCGGCTCGTTGAGCAGCAATTTTTCGACTTTCATCGCCACATTCTCGGTCGCCTTGAGCGATGAGCCTTGCGGCAACCACACGTCAATCAGCAGTTCCGGACGGCTCGACGCCGGGAAAAACTGCTTTTCGACAACGGTATTGAGCGTAACCAATGACAAGACAAACGCCGCCACGGTCGCCCCAATCACCAGCCAACGACGCCGCACACACCAATCAACGCTGGCCCGCACCCGACGATAGAAGGCCGTCTCATAGATATCGTCACCGTGTTGCGCGGCTTTTGCCTGTAATTTCTTGGCATTCAAAATCTTGTAGCCAAGATACGGAGTAAACAACACGGCCACCACCCAGGAAACAACCAAAGCAATTCCCACAACAGCAAAGATCGAAAAGGTATATTCACCGGCCGCAGAACGGGCAAAGCCGACCGGCATAAAGCCGGCGACCGTAATCAGCG
>CAZZDF010000031.1:0-11742 GCA_964652915.1 uncultured Propionivibrio sp.
GCGTGATCTACCGCCAGTCGGCGCTGGAGTGCTATAGCGGGAATCGGGTGGTCAAAAGCTTTCCTCTGCCGCAGGTCACGCAGCCGCGAGTGCTCTGGTGCAACGGCGAGAAACTGTCAGCGATTGACGGCGAAGAGTACGTGCGGCGCGGTAACCTGGTGATGCTTGGTACGGCCGGCTTGCTGCTGACGCTCCCCGGCGCTGCAGCGGCGGGGATGGAGGGCGGGCGGAAACCCGCAAAGGAGAAGAATTCGAATAACAACAACAATAACAATAATAATAACAACAACAATAACGGCTAGCGGCTGAGGGTAATCGGAAGGCAATCGGTTCCGCCGCTCAATGGTAGAACAGATAAGCGATGCCGATGGCGCCGAGCAGCCCGACGGCATCGGCAATCAGGCCGCAGGCCAGTGCATAGCGGGTTTTGCTGATATTGACGCTGCCGAAATAGACGGCCAGCACGTAGAAGGTCGTTTCGGTGGAGCCTTGAATGATTGCCGCCAGTCTTCCCTGAAATGAATCGACGCCATAGGTGGTCATGACATCGATCATCAGTCCGCGCGCGCCGCTGCCGCTCAAGGTTTTCATCAACCCGACCGGCAGCGCCGGAACGAAGTCCTCATTCAAGCCCAGCGCCAGCACGGCTGAACGGATGGCGTCAATGACGTAGGCCATGCAGCCGCTGCTGCGAAAGACCGAGATTGCGATCAGCATGGCAATCAGGTAGGGAATGATCTGTACGGCCACGCCAAACCCCTCCTTGGCGCCCTCGACGAAGGTTTCGTAGGCATTGATGCGGCGATAGGCGGCAATGCCGATGAACAAAACGATGATGGAAACGATCAGGCCGCTGCCGAGCAGGCCGATCATCTGGGTCATCTGCTCGGCGGGCATCCCGGAAAGCCAGACATAGAGCCCGGTGATGAAGGTCAGAAAGCCGCCGAAAAAAAGCAGGATCGGCCGGCACAACAGGTTGATGCGCTGCCAGGCGCAGACTGCAATCAATCCGGCGCAAAACGAAATGAAGGTGGCGAGCAGGGTCGGCAGAAAGATGTCGGCGGCGTTGAAGCCAATCAATCCCTGTTTGATGGCCAGTGTCTGGCGCATGGCGATGACCGAGGTCGGAATCAGTGTGATACCGGCCGTGTTGAGCACCAGAAACATGATCATCGCGTTGCTGGCCGTATCCTTTTGCGGGTTGATTTCCTGCAGCTCCTTCATTGCCTTGAGGCCAAGCGGTGTCGCAGAGTTGTCAAGGCCGAGGACGTTGGCGCTGAAGTTCATGACGATACTGCCGCTGGCCGGATGGCCGGCCGGGATGTCCGGGAACACGCGGCGGAAAAAAGGCGCCAGCGCGCGTCCGAAGAGCTGGATGACGCCTCCGCGTTCGCCGATCTTCATGACGCCCAGCCACAGGCTCATGATTCCGACCAGTCCCAGCGAAATGTCGAAGCCGGTTTTGGCCGAGTCAAACAGCCCGCTCAACACCCGCGAGAAGATTTCCACGTCGCCTTGCAGCGCCTGCGCAACTGCAGCGATAAAGCCGACGAGGATAAAAGCGATCCAGATGAGATTGAGCAAGGTTGTCTATGTGGCGCTCCCCGGCAGGGAAAGCGCACCCCCAAGTGGTGAGAGATGAGCAGTCTAGCGACGACGAAGGGGCTTGTCACCGGGAATCGTGCCGTGCGCGTCGAGCGCCAAGTGTTCAGAACGGCGCGGTTACTCCCAATACTCGACCAATCGCGGCGCTTCAATGCCTCGATTGTTTTTCCAGGCTTCGATTAACAGGGCTTTGCCTTCGCCCTGGCGGGCATAGACAACCTGGCAGGCGCTGACATGACGTGCCCATGCGCAGGCAAAACGTTTTGCCGATTCCTTGGAAGCGCCGAGTGCGGAAGGAACCGGCCAGACGGTTCGCCGCCAGTCAAGCAGCAGATAGCGCGGATAGCGCACCGGACCCCACAGTTCCTGCGCGGCTTCGGCGAAGGCGCGCGAACCGGCGCTATCGTCGGCAATGCTGGCGGTATCTCCGTCGATCAGGAGTTGGCCGTTGACAAGCCCGGCTTCCACGAGGGCTTCGTGCAGGCAGCGGGTCATGCTGTTGTGCAATGCCTGCTCCAGACGGTCTTTTCGCCAGTGGCCCGAAAGCGTCCATAGCAGCAGGCCAAGGCCGGAAACGCTCAAACCGGTCAGCAGCGGCAGCGGGAGCCCGAAGTGGGCAGCCGTCCCGGCGGCAAGGCCCAGGCAGCTGCTGCCGAGCAGGCCGCGCAGGATGCGGCGGCGTTTCCATCGGAGCGCGACGCTATGGCGACCGGGGGCCTCCATGCGCGCCTTCAGTGTCAGCTTTATGGGGCGCTTTGTCACGGTCGCCAGTTTCTCGACTTGCCAGCGATGCCGGTCGATGTAGTTTTTGCCGACTTGCCAGCGGCTTTGCGCCGCCGCCCAGTTTTCAAGACGCTCCAGCATGCTTTGACGCAATGCGTCGCCGGCTGCGGCGACCTCCGCCACGTTGCCTGCCAGAATCGGGTCGATTCGTTCCAGGCCGCTGCGGATATTGCCGGCGCCATCGAGACCGAAGGTATGGCCATGGCGCAGGCGGGATTGCTCGAGCATGCGCTCGCCGCCGCTGATTCCGGGCAGCAAGGCGATGACTTCCCATAGCGAGGCGACCTTGGCCGGGTCTTGCGGGTCCAGGCGCAGGGCGCGGCCGCGCATCTGCCCGACGGAGACGTGTGCGGCAATGCCGGTCAGATCGATCAGGCAATTGACGGCCGGGCAATCCCAGCCTTCGCCGAGCAGGTGCAAGGTGCCGACCAGGCAATGCGTTGTGCCGCTTTGCAGCAATTGAGTGGCCAGTGCCACGCGTTTTCTGACGTCCCAACCGGCGACGCAGATTTCGTGATGGCCGCCGACCGTCTGCCACGGGAGCTCCGGCACCTTGGCGGCAATGCGTGGCCACAAATCGTCATCGACCCAGAAGCAGTTCCCCGTCACCATGATCGGGTCGAGGATGTCGGTCTGGTGGTTGTTGACGAGCGCCTTGAGTACTTCCCGGCTGGATAGGCGATCTCCTTCCACATCGCGGTCGGTCAGCACCAGGGCGCGCAGTGACTCCCCGCAAATGCGCCATTCATGGAGCAAGACCTCGATGGCGCCGCGCAGTCGGGCGCGTGTTTGCGTCAGCTGGCTTAGTCCGAGATCCTGCCGCGCCACGACTTTCTCACCGGAAATTGCAAAGCCGGCTTTGCGTAGCGCTGAAATCACTGTGCTGTTCTTGCCGGCCATTGCGGCCAGCACGACCGCCCGGTCGAGAAAGGTCGGCAATGTCAGCAATTCGGGGTCCGGCGGCAGATCGAGCGGCAATTCCCCGCCAAGCGCACGCTGCATGCGGCACAGGGATACCAGGAGTTGCTGGCGGCCGGCGAAACGGTCTTCGGTCATCTCCCACAGATGTTCCTGCAGCTCGTGGCGCATCCACTCGGTCAAGAGATCGCGGTGTTCTTCTTCCAGCTCGTGCAGTTGCCGGTCGACTTCGCGCAGCAGAGGCGCGTCGTCGGCATCAACGAGGACTGGCCAGACGAATTCGAGATAAGGCGCCAGATGGGAGTCGCGTACCAGCGGCGGGGTATCGATAGTGACCGGGTCGTTGCCCAGCAGGTCGAAAAAGCGTTGTGCTTCCCGCTCCGGCAGGGGCGGCGTGGCGGTCAGGCCAAGCAGCAGGTTGTCTTCGCCCAGCAATTGTTGAACGGTTTCGCCCCACTTGGCCTGCACATGGTGCGCTTCGTCCAGAACGACCAATGCATCGGGGCGAAAACTTTTCAGTCCGGCGTAAGTGGTGATGCTGACCGGAGCAGCCGCTCCAGCGGACAGTGCCTCGAAAGCGCGGCGCACCACGGTTTCCCATTGCTCGACCAGTGCCGTGGTCGGCACGCAGACATCGACTTTGCGTTCCATCGCGACAGCGGTCAGCAAGGCACAGAGGGTCTTGCCAGCCCCGGGAGGCGCAACAAGACAGGCCTGCCGGATTCCGGCGCGATAACGCTTTATCAGATCTTCCAGTGCGTGCTGTTGATAGAGGCGCGCTTTGGGCAGCGCTACGAGATCGTCCCAGGGGGATGAATTGGAAGGCATGCGTAATTATTGTCGATCACGGCGCATTTACGGGAGTTTCATCCACTTGGCTGAAAGACTGAGAGTGGCGCATGACAATTCCTTGAAATCAATCCGGCTTCGGAAAGGGAAACTTCTTCTGATGAGCGCTAAGCAGAATTGCGGAGCTTTCTGTGCCGCCGTTATTTACCGAACAGTTTGCCGACAGAATCGGCGACCCCCTTGGCGATTCCGCTACCGGCGTTGCCGACGCCCTTGGCGAGGCCTTCAAGGCTGATGCCGAGTGTGCCGGCCATCGACGATCCGACGCGGGTCATGAGGTTTTCGTTAAGCGAGAAACGCGGATCGTTGATGTCGCCTTCGAGCACGAATTTGATCGAAATCAGCCCGTTTCGGTCTTTCATCGACGCCACGACTGCGTTGCGCGGGATGCCCATGAACGATGAACTTCCGGTTGAGGATAATTCCAGGCCTTTCAGGGTCAGTGTTCCTGGTGCGTGGAGTTTGCTTTTGTGCACGGTCGACTTCAGGTCGAGATCGAGCGTTCCTTTACGTACGCCGGTTTCGGCGGCCTTGATCAGGTAGGGCTGCAGAGCGACCAGGTCGACGTTGCGCAAACGCGTTGAAATATCGGATTCTTTTGTTGCCAGTTCGATGGCGCCATTGATTGCCACGGTGCCGTTGTGGTGAACGCCTTTGATGACACCGTCGATGGCCAGTTGGCTTTGTCCGGTGAGGTCGGGAAGTCGGAGGTTCTCAAGACGGGCATTGATTTGTTCAAGACGGACCTTGAGCGGCGGCTTACGAATGGTGGCGTCAAAAAATTCAACCACGCTGTTGGTGAGTTCGATTTTGCCAATGCTGATTTGCGGCATCCCGTTCGTTTCTTCCGCCGTCGCCGGTTGTTCAAGCAGGGACGGTAGCACGTGCATGCGTCCGTCTTTGGCGCGCAGCATCGACACATAGGCGCCTTCGATGATGATCCGGCGCAGTACCACCTTGGCGCTGAGTAGGTCGCGCAAGGCGGGAACAATCAGGATGCGCTCAGCTCGTAATTGATCTTCGGCAGGCCATTCGGCGCCTTTCTTGGTGCTTTGCGGTGCGCGAATGCGGATGCCGGTGATCTCTACGCCGGTGAGGGTGACGCGGATTTCACTCACTTCGCCATACGGGCCTAGCGCCTGCTCGACCTGACTCTTCAAGCTCTTGATGGCGAACTGGAACGCGGCAAATGCCACGACCAGCAAAACGACAACAGTGCCGGTAACGATCAGCGGCCAGCGGCGGGTCGGATTATTCATGGCGGCTCCACAACAATAGCAGTAGAGGAAATTTTAGCTGTTTCCGGAAGGTTGTATTTGCGCCCTGCTTTGACTTGCTATGTTGAACGTGATGCCTGTTGGTTTGTGCGTGACTAGTGATAAGGGAAAGGCATTAGCCTTTCTTCCCGGCGAGCATCGCCTTCATCGCTTCCAGTCGTGCCGAGCTGCTGGCTTTGTCGGGGGGGCTGGCTTCCTTGCCGCCGGTAAAGCGCAGGTCTTCCTTGCCCATTTCGCCGATGAAACGCGAGACTTCGCAGGGGATGAGCTCCTTGCCCTGTTTGCGTTTCTCGTTGTAGCTGATGTGCAGCGAGCGCTGCGCGCGGGTGATGCCGACGTACATCAGGCGGCGTTCTTCTTCAATCTTTTCCGGCGACTGCGATTCGCGGTGCGGCAACACGCCTTCTTCGATCCCGATCAGGAAAACGTGCTTGAACTCCAGGCCTTTTGCTGCATGTAGCGTGGACAACTGGACGGCGTCGATGTCGCTTTCCTGCTTGTCGATCATGTTGATCAGGGCGATGGTTTGGGTGAGGTCGATCAGCGTTTTCTCGTCTTCTTCGCCTTTGCGGATGAGCCATTGCGAAAACTCGGTGACATTGCCCCATTTCGTTTGCGCGGCGCGTGGTTCGTCGTGCTCGTACAGCCAGGCTTCGTAGCCGATGGCGTGGAGCAGGTCGGGCATCACCTGCGCGGCCGGCTCCTTGTTCGCGCGGTATTCCATGGCGTTGATGAATTCGCAGAATTCGATGAGTGGCGCAAGCTGGCGCGGCTGCACGCTATGCGCGAAGCCTTCTTCGAAGGCGGCGGCAAATAGTGAAATGTGGCGTCTGCCGGCGTAGGTGCCGAGCGCTTCGAGCGTCGCGCCGCCGACGCCGCGCTTAGGTGTGGTGACGGCGCGGATGAAGGCCGGGTCGTCGTCCGGGTTGGCGAACAGGCGCAGGTAGGCGGTAATGTCCTTGATTTCGGCCTTGTCGAAGAAGGACTGGCCGCCGGAAAGCAGGTAAGGCACTTTTTGGTCGCGTAGATGCTGTTCGAGCGCCCGCGCCTGAAAGTTGCCGCGATAGAGGATGGCGTAGTCGCGAAACTCACCGCGATGCTCGAATTTATGCGCCAGCAGCTTCATGACCACCGATTCGGCTTCCTTTTCATTGTCGCGGCAGACGGTGACGGTAATCGGGTCGCCGTGGCCCAGTTCGGACCACAGTTTCTTGTCGAACAGCTTTTCGTTGTGTGCAATCAGTGCGTTGGCCGCCTTGAGAATGCGTACCGTCGAGCGGTAGTTCTGTTCGAGCTTGATCAGTTTCAGGTTCGGGTAGTCGCGCGGCAGGCCGCGCAGATTTTCGATATCCGCGCCGCGCCAGCCGTAGATGGCTTGATCGTCGTCGCCTACCGCGGTAAACGCAGCACGCGGCCCGGCCAGCAGCTTGAGCAGTTTGTACTGGCAGGCGTTGGTGTCCTGGTATTCATCGACCAGCAGGTAGCGCAGGCGGTTTTGCCACTTGTTCAGCACTTCGGGGTGCTTTTCGAACAACTCGACCGGCAGCGAGATGAGATCGTCGAAATCGACCGCCTGATAGGCTTTCAGCGTGGCCGAGTAGCTGGCATAGGCGCGCGCCGCGAGTTTCTCGGTTTCGTCGCGCGCTTCCTTCAATGCCAGGTCGGGCGAGATGAGCGCATTTTTCCAGTTGGAGATGACACTTTGCAGACGGCGGATGGTCGCCTTGTCGACGCTGCCGGCCAGTTCGGAAATGATGCCGTAGCAATCGGTCGAGTCGAAAATCGAAAACTTCGGCTTGTAGCCGAGCGCCTTGGCCTCTTCGCGCAGGATGCGTACGCCGAGCGAGTGGAAGGTCGAGATAGTCAGGCCGGTCGTCGGGCGATCCTTGAGCAGGGCGGCTACGCGCTCCTGCATTTCCTTGGCCGCTTTGTTGGTGAAGGTGATGGCGGCGATGTTGGACGGGCTGAAGCCGCATTCCTCGATCAGGTAGGCGATCTTTTGCGTGATGACGCGGGTCTTGCCCGAGCCGGCTCCGGCAAGAACCAGCAGCGGGCCGTCGAGATAGCGAATGGCTTCGCGTTGCGGAGGGTTAAGCAATGAGGACATGCGGGTGCGAGTCAGTTGAATTAAACGTCCACCGCAAAGGCGCGGAGGGCGCGAAGTTTACGCGAAGAAAGGCAAAACAAGTACAAAGCTGTTCCTGATTGGCAACAAACCTCAGTTCGTCATTCCGGCGTAAGCCGGAATCCGACCGAAGGGAGTGCAAAGCCAGGACGTACAGTTAAGCGCGCCTGGACCGTCTTCAAGGCAAAGGCTGAGGCTCATTGCCAATGTTTACGCCTTTCTTTGCGGCTTAGCGGTGGGGTTTGGCCTACACCTTCCGCAACACCACGCTGCCGATCGAGTAACCCGCGCCAAAGGAACAGATGACGCCACAGTCGCCGGCGGCCAGGTCGCGATTGTGCAGATGGAAGGCGATGATCGAGCCGGCCGAAGCGGTGTTGGCAAACTCGTCAAGGATGATCGGCGCTTCCTCGGCGGTTGCTTCGCGGCCAAGCAGGCGGCGGCTGATCAGCTGGTTCATGCCGATATTGGCTTGATGCAGCCAGAAGCGGCGAATATCCGAGGGTGTCAGGGATAGCGCTGCGAGATGCTCGCTGATGTGCGTCGAGGCCATCGGGCATACTTCTTTGAAGACCTTGCGCCCTTCCTGTACAAACAGCTGGTCGCGATCGTCCGGACGGCGGTCTTCGCAATGTGAAAGAAAGCCGGCGTTGGTGCGAATGTTATTGGTGAAGCGGGTGGCCAGCTTGGTGCCGACAATTTCCCATTGATGTGCTGCGCTTGCGGTGTCAGCTCTTTCGACGACAAGCGCTGTGGCTACGTCGCCAAAGATGAAGTGGCAATCGCGATCTTTCCAGGCCAGTTGCGCCGAGCAGATTTCCGGGTTGACGATCAGTACGGCGCGTGCCGTGCCGCAGGCCACGGCGTTGGCAGCCATTTCCAGGGCAAAGGTGGCCGAGGAGCAGGCGACGTTCATGTCGAAGGCCGCACCCTGCTCGATTCCCAGTGCGCTCTGGATTTCGATGGCCATTGCAGGATAGGGGCGCTGCATGATCGAAGCGGCGCAGATGACCCTGTCGATGTCCGCCGGTGTTTTTCCGGCCGCAGCCAGGGCGTCTTCTGCCGCGTCGACGGCCATTTCGGCTTGCAGGGAGAGTTCGTCGTTGCTGCGCGGATGGAATTTTGGACGCATGCGTCCGGTATCGAGAATGCCGTCCTTATCCATCACGCTACGGCGTTTGATGCCGGAGGCCTTTTCGATGAACTCGACACTTGATTCTTCAAGACGGTTTATTTCGCCGGCGGCGATGCGCTCGGCGTTCCTGGAATTGAATTGCTGAACGTAGGCGTTGTAGGAGGCCACCAGTTCTTCGTTGCTGATGGTGTTTGGCGCGGTAAACAGGCCGGTGCCACTGATCACAGCTCGATTCATGGTGAGTCTCCAGGATGACTAGAGGAAATGCAGGGCGACTGACGCAGCCAGTAGCAGCGCGATGATCGCCAGCAGACGATTTTGCTGGCGCTGGACCTTGGTCAGTTTTGTCAGCGCTGGAGCCAGCTCGGTAGCGGTCGGGCGGCTGAGCGTCTGGTGCAGCAGGCGCGGCATCTGCGGCAGAATGCGTGCCCAGTCGGACATTTCCTGCTTCAGGTTGCGGCTAAAGGCGCGCCAGCCGAGTTGTTCTTTCATCCAGCGTTCCAGAAACGGCTTGGCGGTTGTCCATAGGTCAAGATTCGGGTCGAGTTCGCGTCCGAGTCCTTCGATGTTGAGCAGGGTTTTTTGCAGCATGACCAGTTGCGGCTGGATTTCGACATTGAACCGGCGCGAAGTCTGAAAGAGGCGCAGCAGAACGCGGCCGAACGAGATTTCGCTGAGCGGGCGGTCGAAGATTGGTTCGCAGACGGCGCGGATCGCCGCTTCGAACTCATCAACGCGCGTGTCGGCCGGTGCCCAGCCGGCTTCGACATGGGTCATGGCGACGCGCTTGTAGTCGCGCTGGAAAAAAGCGAGGAAGTTTTGTGCCAGATAATTTTTGTCACGGTCGGTGAGCGTGCCGACGATGCCAAAGTCGAGTGCGATGTATTTGCCGCGATTTTTGTCGTCGGTGGCAACGAAGATGTTGCCTGGATGCATGTCGGCGTGGAAAAAGCCGTCGCGAAAAACCTGGGTGAAAAAGATTTCGACGCCGGCGCGTGACAGCGCGGTGAGATCGATGCCTGCGGTGATCAAAGCATCGCGCTGGCTGATCGGGATGCCGCGCATGCGCTCCATGACCATGACCGTGCTCGTGCAGTAATCCCAATACACTTCGGGAACCAGAAGAAGTTCCGATTCGCTGAAGTTGCGTCGCAGTTGCGAGCAGTTGGCCGCTTCACGCATCAGGTCGAGTTCGTCGTGCAGATATTTGGCGAATTCGGCGACGACCTCGCGTGGCTTCAGGCGCTTGCCGTCGGACCAGATGCTTTCGAGCAGGCCGGCGAGCGTGTCGAGCAGCGCCAGATCATGTTCGATGACTTCCTGCATGTTAGGGCGCAGAATCTTGACGGCGACTTCGTGGCCGCCGTCTTTGGCGAGTAAGCGCGCCAGATGTACTTGCGCCACCGAGGCGCTGGCGACGGGAATCGGGTCAAATTCGGCGAATACTTCGCTGGCCGGTTGGCCGTAGGCTTCGGCGATTTGCGCGAGGACGGTTTCGGGCGCAAACGGCGGAACCTGATCCTGCAATTTGGCCAACTCGTCGGCGATGTCGAGCGGCAAGAGATCGCGGCGCGTCGATAGCACCTGTCCGAATTTGACGAATATCGGGCCGAGCGCCTCAAGCGCCAGGCGCAGACGTTCGCCGCGCGGCGTATCGAGATGGCGCCAGAAGTGCAGGGTACGCGAGAGTCTTGCCAGCCGCCCGCTCGGTTCGCGTTCGAGGATCATCTCGTCAATGCCAAAACGGCTGACAACGCTGAGGATTTTTGCAAGACGGAAAAGACGCATGAGGCAGTAATGGGAAAAAGCCAAAGCGAGAGTTTATCCCGAATCGAAGATTCTGCTTTGCCCGATTCCTGTGCGTTCGAAGCGCTATGCGCTTGCGGGGACGGAACTAATGGCAAATAGCCTTGACCAAGCGGCTGATTTCCAATAACTTTGCCGGCTATCTCTTAATTCAACCGTGAAGGAGGCTGTACAGATGCAAAAGTCGATTCTGGTCAAAATGGTTGCCGCCGCGTTCGTTGCGACGGCCTTCTCTGTCCCCGCCTTCGCTGCCGATACGATCAAAATCGGTGTCGCCGGTCCGCACACCGGTGATTTGGCCCCTTATGGCCTGCCTTCCAAAGACGCTGTCGAGATGCTGGCTGCCGAAGTGAATGCCAAAGGCGGTGTCAATGGCAAGAAGGTTGAATTGATTGTTGTTGACGATCAGTGCAAGCCGGAACTGGCAACCAATGTGGCAACCAAGCTGGTTTCCGACGGGGCCAGCATTGTGATCGGTCACGTTTGTTCGGGCGCGACCAAGGCGGTCATGGGCATCTATAAGGACGCCAAGATCATCGCCATCAGCCCTTCGGCGACGACGCCGCCGCTGACCAAGAGTGGCGAGTATCCCAATTTCTATCGCACGATCGCTGCCGATGATGATCAGGCCTTGCTGGCGGCGAGTTTCGCCACCGACACTTTGAAGGCCAAGAAAATCGCCATCATTCATGACAAGGGCGACTACGGCAAAGGGTTTGCCGACTTCTCGCGTGATGCCATCGAAAAGGGCGGAAAGGCCAAGGTCGTGATGTATGAAGGTATCCAGCCGGGCGCCATGGATTATTCCGCAGTGATTCAGAAGGTTCGTGCTCAGGGCGCCGATGCAATCATCTTCGGCGGCTATCATCCGGAAGCCTCGAAACTGCTTTCGCTGCTTGGCAAGAAGAAAATCAAGATCCCGTTCATCGGGCCTGATGGCCTCAAGGGCGATGGCTTCCTGAAGATTGCTGGCAAGGATGCTGAAGGCGTTTACGCCACCGGTCCGAAGGACGTTTCCAAGCTGCCGATGAATACCAAGGCCCGTGAAGAATACAAAGCCAAATATGGCAAGGAGCCGGGTACCTTCTTCGATCAGGCCTACGCAGCGATGCTGGCGGCTTTGAACGCGGTCAAGGTTGCTGGTGGCACGGACTACGCGGCGGTATCCAAAGCGCTCAAGAGCAGCAAAGTGGATACGAACATCGGGACGATCAAGTTTGATGCCAAGGGCGATGCCGAAGGCG
>CAZZDF010000032.1:0-11615 GCA_964652915.1 uncultured Propionivibrio sp.
GACCTTTACGGTGCTGGATATTCGCCCATTTGGAGTGTCCGGCCATGCTAACCTCTTTTGAATGCTGCGCTTGCGCGGGTGTTGCCGGCGTCAAGCCTGTGCAACAAAGCGCCCCGCAAATCGTTGATAATAAAGCCCGCCATTTTATCACTTTCAATCGTCTTCATTTTTGTTCTGTCTTGTTTCGGAGTTACTGATGGTTTCGCCACTTGTTATTGCCAAATGCCAACAAAACGAACTTGCCTTGCTCCCCGCGTTAGCGAACCGGCATGGTTTGATTACTGGAGCGACGGGTACCGGCAAGACGATTACCCTGCAGGTGATGGCAGAACGGTTCTCGAGCATCGGTGTGCCGGTCTTCATGGCCGACGTGAAAGGCGATTTATCCGGTCTGGCGGCTGCTGGCGTGGTCAGTGACAAACTCAAGCAGCGACTTGAGTCATTGGGCGTTGCCGATTGGACGCCGGCAAAGTTTCCGGCCGCTTTCTGGGATGTGAGCGGTGCGCAGGGGCATCCGGTGCGGGCAACGGTTTCCGATATGGGGCCGGTTCTGCTGGCGCGTTTGCTTAATCTGAACGACACGCAGGCCGGCGTGTTGCAGCTGGTTTTCCGGATCGCCGACGATAACGGCCTGCTGCTGCTCGACCTGAAAGATTTGCGTGCGATGGTGCAGCATGTCGGTGAGCGCGCCAAGGAATTTACGACCGAATACGGCAATGTTTCGGCGGCTTCCATCGGTGCTATTCAGCGCGCCCTGCTGACGTTGGAGGAGCAGGGGGGTGAGCAGTTCTTCGGCGAGCCGATGCTCGACATCAACGACCTGATGCAGACCGATGATGGCAAGGGCATCGTCAATATTCTGGCCGCCGACAAGTTGATGTCCTCGCCACGCCTGTATTCGACCTTCCTGCTCTGGTTGCTCTCGGAATTGTTCGAGCAGTTGCCGGAAGTCGGCGATCTCGATAAGCCAAAGCTGGTGTTTTTCTTTGACGAAGCGCATCTGCTGTTCAACGAAGCGCCACCGGCGTTGCTGGAGAAGATCGAGCAGGTGGTCCGGCTGATTCGGTCGAAAGGCGTTGGCGTTTATTTTGTGACGCAAAATCCGCTGGATATCCCGGATACGGTGCTGGCGCAGTTGGGCAATCGCGTCCAGCACGCCTTGCGCGCGTTTACGCCGCGCGACCAGAAGGCAGTAAAAACCGCCGCCGAGACTTTGCGCGCCAATCCGGTCTTTGATGCGGCGATGGCGATTACCGAACTGGGTGTTGGCGAAGCCCTGGTCTCGTTCCTCGACGAAAAGGGGCGGCCGAATGTGGTCGAGCGGGCTTTCATCCTGCCCCCGGCTTCGCGCATCGGGCCGTTGTCGGCAGAGGAGCGGCAGACGGTCATCAAATCCTCGCTCGTTTATGGCGTCTACGAAGAGGCGCTGGATCGTGAATCAGCCTACGAGAAGCTCAAGGGCAAAGCGCCGGCCGTACCGCAACAGGTGAATTCGCCCAAGGCGCCGGATGCGTCGGCGCAGACAGAAGGCGGTGGCTGGCTCGATGGGCTGGGTGATGTGTTTGGCGGACGTACCAGCAGCAGTGGGCGAGGTGGTCGGAGTAGCGATTCGATCATGGAGGCCGCCGCCAAAAGCGCCGCTCGCGCCATTGGTTCGCAGGTCGGCCGGGAGATTATCCGCGGCGTGCTTGGCTCAATTCTTGGCGGTAGCTCCCGGCGGCGCTGACAAGCGCACGAATGCGCGGTCAGCTGGCTGATGTCGGCGGAATCGCGATGCGCATCTGTTGTTTGGTCAGGAAGGCTTCGAATTCCTCGGACGTCAGCGGTTCCGAGAAGAGGAAGCCTTGGCCGTCGTGGCAACCGAGGTCGCGTAGTTTTTCGTATTGTTCCGGCGTTTCGATCCCTTCGGCAATCGTCTTGAGTCCGAGTTGTTCGGCCAGTTTGAGCACCATTTCGGCAATGCTGTAGTCGCCGTCCTGGCACTCTTCGCCGCTGACGAAGGCGCGGTCGATCTTCAAGCGGTCCACGTTCAGTTGGCGGATGATGTTCAGCGACGAATAGCCGGTACCAAAGTCGTCGATGGCTACGGCAATCCCTTCGGCGCGAACTGCGGAGAGTTTCTTGTCGATTAGCTCGATGTTGTCGATAGCCACCGATTCGGTGAGTTCGAGTTCGAGATTGGCGGTGTTAACCTGGTATTCGGCAACGGCTTGCATCAGTTTTTCGACAAAATCCGGCTCGCGGAACTGCGTGTGCGAAACGTTGATGGCCATGCGGAAATTGTGGTGGCCAAGATCCTGCAGGCGGTTGAGGAATTGCAATGCGCTGCGGGTGATCCAGTCGCCAATGGGCACCATCAGGCCGGACTGTTCGGCGAGCGGAATGAAGCGATCCGGTGGGACGAACTCATTTTCATTGGTTCGCCAGCGGATGAGGGCTTCGGCACCGATGATACGGCCGCTGGCCAGATCGACAAACGGCTGGTAGACGAGATAGAGGTGGTCGGCGGAGAAGGCCAGCCGCAGGCTGCTCAGCATCTGCATCCGTTCGCGGGCTGCGATGGCGTGTTCGGCGACAAAATAGACAGCCTTGCCGCGGTTGAAGTGCTTGGCCTGCTTCAAGGCCACGCTGGCGTTTTTGAGTAGCTCAACGGCTTTTGTTTGTGAGTGACCCAGCTGAACCAGTCCGCTGGTTGCGGAAAGGCGGAAGCACTCGTGGCCCACATCAAATGGCGTGGAAAAAACCGCGTCGATCAAGTGTTCGTTGACCTCGGCTTGCGGGCCAAGAAGGCCAAAGACATCGCTGCCGATTCGCGCAATCACCACATTCTGTGAGAAGGATTGGCGCAAGCGATTCGCTACGGCGATGAGCACGGAGTCGCCAAATTCCTGGTCCAGAATGCTGTTGATGTCGGCAAAGCCGTCGATATCGACAATGGCCAGCATGTCTCTTTCGACCGGACGCTGGTCGATGCGCGCGAGGAAGCTGTTGCGGTTGGGGAGATTGACCAATTGGTCTTCGTAGGCCAGTGCGCTGATTCGTTGCAACAATTGCGTATTTTCGAAGGCCGTCGAAATGTTGCCGCAAAAGACTTCGATCAGGTTGCGGTCAAGGTCACTGAGCGGGTGGCTGACGTCGATGTAGGCGGCGATGGAAAGGTCGCCCGGCACATTGAAGTAAAGGCAGGTGGTCTGGCCAAACGTGTGGTGGCGCTGCGTCAGTGAGTTGTTCAGTTCCTCGCGAACCCGTTCGTCCGAAATGTTCAGCAAAGGCTGGCCGATCCAGTCGGAAAAGCGGCCGGCGGCAGCCAGAACATAGGGAGATGCGCCGCTGGTATCGGCGGCAGCGCAGACCAGTCCTTCTTCGGAGATCCCGAGCAGGACACATAGCTGCGACACAACACCTTCGGCGAAATGGCGCAGGCCACGGGGTTTGCTCAGTTCTGCGCCGGCCGCGACGATCAGTTCGAGGCCGCGCCGGTTGGCTTCCAACTGGTTGATCTGCCAGTACGAGCGGATCGAGGTGGTCAGGCTGGTAAACAGCCGCACGCGTGTCAGTTCCGATTTCGCTTTGTAATCGTTGATGTCGTAACCGCGAATCGTGTCGATTTCCGGGGCGTAGCCGGGTTGTCCGGTACGCAGGATGATGCGCAGTGTGGAATTGGCTAGGTCGTCGCGGATATAGCGAACCAGATGCAGGCCCGCGTCGTCGGATTCCATCACGACGTCGAGCAGAACCACCGCGAGATCTTTGTTTTCAGCGAGTGCCTTACGTGCCTCGACAGCCGAATATGCGTGCACGAACTCAAGTTGCCGACCTTCGATGAGCACTCCCTTCAAAGCCAGCAAGGTCGCCTTGTGGATGTCTGGTTCGTCATCGACAATCAGAATTCGCCAGACCAGTTGGCTGGAGTTGAAATCGGGCTCGGACTCTTCAGCGAAGGTCAGAAAATCGTCGTCGTCAGGGGTCTCTGCAGCCATTTTTGCATCCTGTCCTTGTCTTCGCACCGAATGGGATTCTACTCCTTCGGCAGCATTTGAATTGCGCTTCAGGAAGTTTTGTTGACGCGTTTTTCAAAGGCGCGCCGAAGCAATGTTTTGCCGCGGCGTTTTCGCCTTTCAGCATAGAATAGCCCGGCTTTGAACAATTTCCTGAATCAATGAATAAAGCGCTTCTTTTCTCTGTTTTCGTCATCGCCTCCTGCGGCTTGGCGTATGAACTGATCGCCGCGGCGCAGGCCAGTTATCTGCTGGGCGACTCGGTGCTGCAGTTTTCCACGGTCATCGGCACCTACCTGTTTGCGATGGGCATCGGTTCGTGGCTGTCACGCTATGTCGAGCGCAATCTGATCGCGCGTTTTGTCCAGTTGGAGTTGCTGGTTGGCGTGTTCGGCGGTTTTTCGGCGGCGCTGCTGTTTCTGATTTACGTCTGGTTTACTGCGCCGTTCAAACTCGTCCTGTATCTCGCGGTTTTTGGTGTGGGCATCATGGTCGGGTTGGAGATTCCCTTGATCATGCGCATCATGAAGCGTGATCTAAGCTTCAAGGAGGTGGTTTCGCAGGTGCTGACCTTTGACTATCTGGGGGCACTGGCCGTATCCATCCTTTTCCCGGTGCTGCTGGTGCCGCATCTGGGGCTGGTGCGCAGTGGCCTGATGTTCGGGTTGCTCAACGTTTCGGTCGCCTTGTGGGCTTTGTGGCTGTTTCGCACCCAGTTGCAACAGGCGTTTGCCTTGAGGACTCAGGCGCTTGCCGCGTTTGTGTTGCTGGCCGTTGGTTTTGCCTTTGCCGGGCAATTCACCACGCTGGCCGAGGTGCATCTCTATGCCGACGAGATCGTCCATGCCGAGTCTTCGCCGTACCAGCGCATCGTGCTGACCCGCTGGAAGGACGATTTGCGGCTGTATCTGAACAACAATCTGCAGTTTTCCTCGCGCGATGAATACCGTTATCACGAGGCCTTGGTGCATCCGGGGCTGGCGACCCTGCCCGGTGCGCGGCGCGTTTTGGTGCTCGGCGGCGGCGATGGGCTGGCCGTGCGCGAAATATTGAAGTATCCGCAGATTGAGTCGGTGACGCTGGTGGACCTCGACCCGGCGATGACCCGCCTGTTTTCCTCTGCGGCACAGTTGCGCAAACTCAACGAGGATGCGCTCAATTCGCCGAAGGTCAAGGTGATCAACGAAGATGCGTTGAAGTGGCTGGAGGACAACGAAGGCGTTTTCGATTTCGTCGTTGTCGATTTTCCCGATCCGTCGAATTTTGCCATTGGCAAGCTCTACAGTGCGGCGTTTTACCGCTTGCTCGAAAAGCATTTGTCGGTGGGCGCTTTGGTGGTGATTCAGTCAACTTCGCCGCTTTATGCGCGTCAATCCTTCTGGTGCGTCGTGACGACCGTGGAAAGCGTTGGCTTCGTGGCGACGCCGTATCATGCGCTGGTTCCGTCGTTTGGCGAATGGGGCTTTGTGCTGGCAGGGCGTCGTACCTATCAGGCGCCTGCCGAATACAACGTGAAGACGCATTTCCTGACGCCCGAAATCACGCCAACCTTGTTCCAGTTTCCGAAAGATATGGCGCGCGTCGAGGCTGAGGTTAACCGACTGAATAATCAGGTGCTGGTGCGCTATTTTGAAGATGAGTGGCGGCAGGTGATTCGTTAAGCGATGGATAGGCGCGATTTTCTGGCTTCGCTGGCGGCGGCAGGGTTGGCGTCGTTGCCCGGGTGTGGCGGGCAGCAACAATTGCCTTTGCCTCCCGGCGATCTGCTGGGTACGTCGATGGAACTCGGTCATCTGTTGCGCGAGCCGACATTGCCAACGCCCGACGAAACGCGCCGGGTGCCGGTGGCTATCGTTGGTGGCGGGATTGGCGGTCTGTCGGCGGGCTGGAAGCTGGCGAAATCCGGGTTCAAGGATTTTCTGATCGTTGAAATGGAGGACGAGGCGGGAGGTAACTCCCGTGCCGGGCGCAATGCGGTGAGCGCTTATCCGCTGGCCGCGCACTATCTGCCCTTGCCAACACGTCAAGCGACCGCAGTGCGCGAATTGCTGGCCGAGCTCGGGGTATTGCAGGGCGATCCGCGCGCAGAGCGTCCGCGTTACGACGAACGCTATCTTTGTGCGATGCCGCACGAAAGGCTGTATCGCAATGGCTGGTGGCAGGACGGCCTCTTGCCGCAGCATGGCGTGAATGCCGCCGAGCGTGAGCAATACCGGCGCTTCTACGCCTTGATGCACGACTTCAAGCAACGCCGGGACGGAGGGCGTCCTGCTTTTGCCTTGCCGATGGAAGGTTCCAGCCGGGCCCCGGATTTGTTGGCGCTGGACAAGCGCACCATGCGCGAGTGGATGCTGGCGCAAGGTTTCGATTCACCGCATCTGCACTGGTATGTCGACTATGCTTGCCGCGATGACTATGGCACGCGGAGCGCCGAGGTCTCGGCTTGGGCGGGGATTCACTACTTTGCCTGTCGCAGTGGCGAAGCGCTGGAGGCATCGGACGATACGGTGCTGACCTCGCCAGGCGGCAATGCCTGGCTGGCTGAAGGTCTGGCGCAGAGCGTCAAGGAGCGGGCCGGCGACTGTCTGCTGACCGGGGCGATGGCTTATCGCGTTACCGAAGAAAACGGGCGGTTGCTGGTGGATCTGTGGTTGCCGGCGGAACAACGCGCATTACGTCTGGAGACCCGCCAGCTGATCTGGGCGTCGCCCCTCTTTTTGGTGCCGTATGTTTTTGCCGGTCACGACAGGTTGAAAGCAGCGGCGCGCGGCTTTTCCCATGCGCCGTGGCTGGTGGCTAACTTGACGCTTTCACGCTTGCCCGAAGAGCGGGCTGGGGTGGCGCCGGCCTGGGATAACGTGCTTTACGATAGTCCCGGTCTGGGGTACGTGGTCGCGACGCATCAGCAGATGCGTCTTCATCCCGATGCCACGGTGCTGACTTATTATCATGCGCTGAGCGATACGACGCCGCAGGCGGCGCGCGCCGGCCTGTTGGCGACTCCGCGTGAAGTCTGGGCCGAGCGGATTCTCGCTGAGCTGGAGCGCCCGCATCCCGACATCCGGCAGATCACCACGCGCCTGGAGGTTTTTCGTAACGGTCATGCCATGGTACGGCCATTGCCAGGTGTGATCTGGGGCGAAGCGCGCGCCCTGTTTGCCGCAGACGCTCCGCAACTACGTTTTGCTCACGCCGACGTCAGCGGTTTTTCCTTGTTCGAGGAGGCGCAATACCGGGGCGTTCTGGCGGCTGAGCGAACCTTGCGCCGGCTTGGGCTATCATTCAAGTCTTCCTTGACGTGAGGTGGCCATGAACGGCTTGCACCTGATTGCCGAGTTGCACGATTGCCGTTGCGAAGCGCGCTTGCTTCGCGATGTCGAGGCCTTGCGTGAATTATGTCTGGCGGTGTGTGCGGTACCTGGGCTGACGCCCGTTGGGCAGGTGTTCCATCAGTTTGGTAGCGCGGCAGAGCCGGCGGGTGCGACCGGCGCGGTCATTCTTGCCGAATCGCATCTGGCAGTGCACACCTGGCCGGAAATGAACGCCGTCACGCTGGATCTCTATGTGTGCAACTTCAGTCAGGACAACAGCGCCGCCGCGCGCAAGGGCTGCGACCGCCTGATAGCCGCTTTTGCTCCAGAACGGGTGGAACTGCGCGAAGTGATGCGCGGCGGGGTTGTCGGGCCGCTTTAACGCACCTCTTCGACCATCAGCCACACGCTGCGGTTGTCGTAGCCTTCGCGGCTGCTGGAGCTCAGGTTGCCGCTTTTCTGGCTGGAAAACTGCTGGTTGGCACCGCCGATCTCGATCCATTCGCCGAGGCGGCCGGAAACGGTGGTGGTCAGGCGTTGCGTATTGACGCTGCCGTAGCCCTGATGTCCCGGCGTGTCGTTTTGCGGACTGATTTCAAGGGTGACACGCTCGCCGGAAAGGCGCGGTTCGGCGTAGAAGCCTTGCCCGCTGTCGCGATAAACCACGGTTTCGGTGACGGTCGTCCCGCCGGGGCCTTGGACGATTTGGCGCATCGGCATGGGCGCCGATTGCCCAACGTTGATGAAGGCGCGTCCGCCTTCGACCACGCGGACCGATTGCTGGCCGCGGGTGCTTCCCGTTTTTTGCGAATTGACCGCCTGTGCGCCGATTACCGAATCGCCGCTGCGCACTTCGATACGCCCGCCGCCTTGCGTGTTGCCGGCAGGCGGCTGGATGATGCGTGTCGAGCCAGTTTCGATCTTGCCGTAGGCCTGCGCGCCGCTGCGCGAGAGCGCTTCGTCGCGGTTTTGGGTGACGTGGATGACCAGCGAGCGCACCGGCGTATCGATGGCGGTCAGTGCCTGTTTCACTTGTGCGCGAGTGGTCGGCGAGGCGCGCAGGATCAGCTGGTCGTTCATTCCCGACAGGCTGTCGCCGGGTTCAAGCAGCCCTTGCAGCACCGGAATGACCTGATCGGTCGTCCGGTGTTTGAGCGGAATGATTTCCATGCCCTGTTGCGCCAGCGCCAGAAGCGGCAGAAGTAGAAAGGCAAACCATACCGTTCGTCTCATTGTGCTCTCCTTGATCGGATGCGGAGGTAATCTCGCTGCATGTCGGATGGTAGCGCAGATGGGGTGCCAATGTGAGGTGTGACCGCTGTTCAACTGGCGTCACGGAACCCGCGTAGACATTGGGTCTCAGCTTGGCTGCTTGGGAGAGTGCCGTGTTTATTGGCTTATGGCGATGCTGCAAATCGGTCGAGTCAACGGTGGCGGGGGCTGCATGTCGTCGCTGGCACGGCTATACTTCGGGTTTTTCGTCGCACACTTACTCTCAGGGAGCTTTGATGGAATCGTTGCGCTTCGTTTTGCCACAATCCGAAATTCCGACCCATTGGTACAACGTCGTTGCCGACATGCCCAATGCGCCGTTGCCGCCACTTGGCCCGGACGGCAATCCGGTGACGCCGGACAAAATGAGCGCGATTTTCCCGATGGCCATTCTGGAGCAGGAAATGTCGGCCGAGCGCTGGATTCCGATTCCGCAGGAAGTGCGCGAGATCTATCGTTTGTGGCGTCCGTCGCCGCTGGTGCGCGCGGCACGCTTGGAAGCCATGCTTGGTACGCCGGCCAAGATCTATTACAAGAACGAAGGCGTTTCGCCGGCCGGTTCGCACAAGCCGAATACTGCGGTGGCGCAGGCCTATTACAACAAGCAGGCCGGTATCAAGCGCATCACCACCGAAACGGGCGCCGGCCAGTGGGGCAGCTCGATGGCGCTGGCCGGGCAGATGTTCGGACTCGAAGTTCGTGTTTACATGGTCAAGGTCAGCTATGGACAGAAGCCTTACCGTCGCTCGATGATGCAGACTTGGGGTGCCGAGGTGTTTGCCAGTCCGTCGAACATGACGCAGACGGGGCGTGCTGCGCTGGCCGCTGATCCGAATAACCAGGGGTCGTTGGGTCTGGCGATTTCGGAGGCTGTGGAAGAAGCCGCTTCGCGCGCCGATACCAATTACGCCTTGGGTTCGGTGCTCAATCACGTGGCTTTGCATCAGACGATCATTGGTCTGGAGGCGAAGAAGCAATTCGAAATGGCCGGTGATTGGCCGGATGTGATTTTTGCCCCGTGCGGCGGTGGCTCTTCGTTTGCCGGTATGGCCTTCCCGTTTGTCGCCGATAATGCTGCTGGCGGGCGTAACGGCAAGCCGGTGCGTCTGGTGGCCGTCGAACCGGCCTCGTGTCCGTCGCTGACCAAGGGCGAGTACGCCTACGATTTTGGGGATTCCTCCGGCTTCACGCCGCTGATGAAGATGTTTACGCTCGGTCACGACTTCATGCCGCCCGGCATTCACGCTGGGGGTTTGCGTTACCACGGCGCTTCGCCGCTCGTTTCGCAGCTTTACAAGGAAGGCTTGATCGAAGCCATCGCCGTGCCGCAGCTGGCAACCTTTGAAGCGGGCGTGATGTTCGCGCATGCTGAAGGGATCATCCCGGCACCCGAATCGAATCACGCCATTCGCGGCGGTATCGACGAGGCGTTGCGCTGCAAGGAAACTGGCGAAGCCAAGACGATTCTGATCAACGTCACCGGCCACGGTAACTTCGATATGGTCTCCTACGACCGCTACTTCGCCGGCGACCTTGAAGATTTCGAGTATCCGGCCGAGGCGGTCAAGGAGTCGTTGCAACACTTGCCGAAGGTTGGCTAAGTCCGGGGGCGATTCATGCGCGCTTTCGTCTTTGTCCTGATCCTGGCCAACTTGCTGTTTTGGGCGTGGTCGCAAGGGTATTTCGGCGTTTCGTCGAATCCTGATGCCTTTCGTGTCCAGCAGCAATTGCTGGCCGATCAGGTCAAAATCGTCGCGCGTGACGAGCCTCCCGAGGGCTATGCCAGCCCGGTAGACAAGGTAGCGGCTGAGGAAGTCGCCGAGACCTGTGTCCAAATGGGTGATTTGCAGAAGGACGAGGCAGATCAGCTGGAAATTCTGTTGGGCGAAAAGTATGCGGCCTTCAAGGTGACGCGTCACGAGGTTGCCGGTACCTCCAGTTACTGGG
Source organism: uncultured Propionivibrio sp. (assembly GCA_964652915.1). Classification (GTDB taxonomy): domain Bacteria; phylum Pseudomonadota; class Gammaproteobacteria; order Burkholderiales; family Rhodocyclaceae; genus Propionivibrio. Next base: position 10,529 of record CAZZDF010000032.1, read on the forward strand.
TTTACATGCCGCCTTTGGCGACCAAGCAGGAAACCGAAGGGCGTATTGCGGCCTTGAAGAAGCTCGGGGTGACCGAATTCTTTGTTGTTCAGGAGAGCGGGCCGAACAACCGGGCGATCTCGCTGGGGTTGTTTTCAACCAAAGAGGCCGCCAACTCGCGTCTGGAAGCCTTGCGCGGGCAGGGGGTCAAGTCGGCCAAGGTGGGTGAGCGCAATAGCAAGCCGCCTTCGGTCGTGCTCGAACTGCGCGGGCCGGAAGCGCAGGCCGAAGCTTTGCGGCAAACTATGATCGAGGTCTTGCCAGAGAGTAAACCGCAGGTCTGTAAGCCAGCAACTCAATGAGTCTGGTCGTTGGGCTGACCGGCGGGATGGGTAGCGGCAAGAGCACCGCGGCCGATGCGTTTGCTGCGCTTGGCGTGACGGTTGTCGATACGGACGCGATTGCTCACGAGCTGAGCTCGGCGCAGGGCGGCGCTATCCCGGAAATCGTTGCGGCTTTTGGTGCGGGCGTTTTGCGCCCGGATGGCGCGCTGGATCGGACGGCAATGCGTCGCTTGGTGTTTTCCGATCGCGGAGCCAAGGGGCGACTGGAAGCCATCCTTCATCCCATGATTCGCCAGGAAAGCGAGAGACGCTGCCGGAATGCCGTAAATTCTCCGTATGTGGTGTTGGTGGTGCCGCTACTTGTCGAGAATGAAAGCTACGGCCAGCTCGTTGATCGCGTTCTGGTGGTCGATTGCGCGGAATCCGCGCAGATTGAACGGGTTGTTGCGCGTAGTGGCCTTGCCGAAGAAGAAGTTCGCGCGATCATGGCGGTGCAGGCTACACGGGCCGAACGTCTGGCGGCAGCCGATGACGTATTGGTGAATGATCAAGGGCGGGAAACCTTGCGAGTTCGTGTTGCCGATTTGCATCGGCGATACCTTGCTCTGGTGCGGGGCGAATCCGGCGAAAATGCACTTCAAGCAAGCTGTTGAGGTTTTGTTGCAAATGCCTCAGAATAATGAGAATTTCCCGTTGTCCAATCTGGCGGTAGTGTGATCACTTACGAATATCCCTTCAACGAACGCATACGCACTTTATTGCGT
>CAZZDF010000033.1:0-11583 GCA_964652915.1 uncultured Propionivibrio sp.
CTCGGTAAGGATGCTCGTACTTTCCAGGATTTGCAGAAGGCCTTGGCTGAAGGCAGCGAGGTCTTGCGTATCCCGGCAGCGACCGATGAGGAAACCAAAGCGCTGCTCAAGACCATTGCGATTGGTTTTAAAGAATACCAGGGCGCGATCAACGGTATCTTGAGTAGTATGGAACGTCTGGTGGTGGCAAAGCTGGCCGGTGCCAAGATCTTCCTGGACAGTGAGGCGCTGCTAGAAGCAACCGACAAGCTGATTCAGTCGTATCAGCGCGATAGCGCCGACAAGACCGCTTATGTGGTGACGCTGATCCTGCTGACTATTCTGGCTTTCGCGGCGCTGGGGATGATGGCTAAGGTTTATCTCGATGACTCCCGTCATCGTGCGCAGCTTGCTGAAGAAAGTCGTCAGGCTACCGAACTCGTCAATCGTCAGAATCAGGACGCTATTTTGCGGCTGATGAACGAACTGGGCGACTTGGCCGATGGTGACCTGACCGTGACGGCAACGGTGTCTGAAGACATCACCGGGGCGATCGCCGACTCCATCAACTACACGATTGAAGAGCTGCGCGTTCTGGTCGGCCGTATTAACGATGCGGCCGGTCGGGTGACGACGGCAACCGGAATCGCTCAACATACTTCTGATGAACTGCTGGACGCGACCAAGCGGCAGTCCGTGGAAATTCAGGAGGCTGGTCATTCGGTTCTGACCATGGCAAGCTCGATGACCAAGGTGTCGGGCGATGCAGACGAGTCCGCGCAGGTGGCGCTTCGCTCTCTGGCAGCTGCTGGCAAGGGCGCCCAGGCGGTGCAGGATTCCATCAAGGGCATGAACGAAATCCGCGAGCAAATTCAGGAAACTTCCAAGCGAATCAAACGTCTTGGCGAATCGTCCCAGGAAATTGGTGAAATCGTTGAACTGATTTCCGACATTACCGAGCAAACCAACGTTCTGGCGCTTAATGCGGCTATTCAGGCGGCATCGGCTGGCGATGCCGGTCGCGGGTTTACTGTGGTTGCTGAAGAGGTTCAGCGTCTGGCTGAACGTTCCGCCGAGGCAACGAAGCAGATTGCGGCGATTGTGAAGACGATTCAGACCGACACCCATGGCGCTGTTTCTGCTATGGAAGAGTCGACCCGTGGTGTGGTTGAAGGGGCCAAACTCTCTGATGCAGCCGGTCAGGCGCTGGCCGAGATTGGTGAGGTTTCGCAAAATCTGGCGGACCTGATTGACAACATTTCCAAGGCAACACGCGAACAGGCCGAGTCGGCGACCGGCGTTGCCGACAAGATGCAGGATATTTTGCGGATTACCGAGCAAACGACGATCGGTACGCAAAAAACAGCTTCTGCGGTGGGCGAGTTGGCGGGTCTGGCAACGGAACTCAAGGGTTCGGTCGCAGGCTTCAAGGTGGGTTGATAGCCCTTTGCAGACCGGAGAAATGGCCTAACTATGAATGCCGCGACGGAATTTGATGTCGGCCCGCTGACCTGGGTCAAAAGCGAGATCGACTTGGCACTGGAGCGTGCTGATCAGGCTTTGAGCCAGTATGCAGCAGGGCTTGCCTCTGGTTCGGGAGACCTGACACAGATCAAGTTCTGTCGTACGCATTTGCACCAGGTTCAAGGCGCCTTGACTATTGTCGGTTTGGATGGTGTCACGCAGTTTTCCGAAGCGCTTGAATCGCTGCTGGATGCGATTGAACAGCAAAAATGCCCGGCGGATGACGCTTCGATTGGTTTGGTAAAACGTTCCCTGGCAATGATCGGTCATTATCTTAACGATCTGGTCAGTGGTCAGCCCAATCAGCCTTTGCGTCTTTTGTCGCTTTACAGGGAAGTGCAAGCCGCGCGTGGTTTGAAGAATGCTTCGGCAACGGATTTGTTCTTCCCTGACCTCAGCGTCAGGCCGCCTCGCCGTGATGTTCAGGTTCGGAAACTGCAACCGGCTGAGCTTCAGGTGTTTTTGCGACAAGAGCGTGCGCATTTCCAGCGCGGACTTCTGGCGTGGTTGCGTGCTCCGCAGCAGCGCAGCGGCATCAAGGAAATGCTTGGCGCGGTCCAGCGTATCGAAGCAACCCAACAGGCCGGATCGGCACGTGCTTTCTGGTGGATCACCGGCGGTTTCCTGTCGGCGCTGGCCGAGGGAGCCGTACGTGAAGAGGCGAATATCAAGCAGGTTTGTGCACGGATCGATCTGCAGATACGCCGCTTGCTAGAAGGTTCGAAAAACGTCGCCGAGCGCTTGATGCGCGATGTGCTCTACTTTGTGGCCAATTCGGATAGCAACAACGAGTCGGTGCTTTCGGTTCGTGATACCTACCAGTTGCAATCACTGGTTCCGACCAAAGAGACGGTTGCTCCGGCACCTGAGGAAACTGTGCGCCGCAAGTTGCGCGACGTGATTGCCGCTACCGAAGAAGCATGGAGCAAGTACTGTACGGGCACTATGCAGGCGCTCCCCTTGTTCAAGGAGAATGCCAACGTTTTGTCGACGGTGGTCGATCAGCTTGGGCATGCCGATTTTGGTCGGCTGGCACAGGCGATTGCCGCAGCGGCCAATTGGTTGGCCGAGGACAAATCGCGCCATTCGGAAGTGTTGGCCATGGAAGTGGCAACGGCGATTTTGCTCACGCAGAATGCCCAGGATAACTTCCAGCGCCTTGGTCAGGATTTTTCCCACCAGGTGGATGTTACCGTTGCCCGAATTCAGGGCTGTTTGGCTGGCGCTCCACCGCAGTTGGGATCGGAAGTTCCGCTCCTCGACGAGATGTCGCGCCTTGCGCAGGAAAAGCTGCTGATTGGTCAGGTTGCTAAAGAAATCCAGAGCAATTTCGCCCAGATCGAACAGGTTCTCGACAGTTTCTTCCGCGATACCGAGAAACGTTCCGATCTGCCGAGTCTCGACGTTCCATTCCGGCAGGTGACCGGTGCTTTGACCGTGATGCGGCATGATTCCGCTGCTGCTGCGGTCAAAGAGTGTGCCGAAGAGATCAAGCGTTTTGCCGATGCCGCTTACACCCCGCAGGAGAGCGATTTTGAGCGGGTGGCCAATCAGTTGTCCTTGATCGGTTTCTTTATTGATTCGCTGCAGCACGGCGTGGTCGATTTCGACAGCTTCGTCAAACAGCTTCAATCTGGGTCGCCGCGTGGTGAGGAAGTTGTTGAGGAGACCGAAGAAGAAGCCGCGGTGGAAGAAGAGCCGAATATTTCGGTCGAGCAGGAAGTCGAGCAGCAAAAGCGTGATACTCATGCTTTGCTCGATGCGCTCAAACAGCAGCCTGACGACGTTGGATTGCGTGAAGAGGTCAAGAATAATCTGGCGGCCCTCAAAAACGACGCTGAGTTGGTGGCTGATCGTGCGCTTGGCGAGCAGACCAAGGCCATGTTGTCGGCTTTGGCCTCGGGCGAAGGCACAGCGCCGCAGATCGAGCAGGTTATGGAAGTGCTTCGTCCGCAGCCTGCCGAAGCGCCCAAGCCTTCTGAAGAAACCATTCAGCTTTCACAGGCCAGTGCGGAAGAAGTAGATGCCGAGTTGTTGGGGATATTCCTTGAGGAAGCCAATGAGGTTCTCGCCACCATTGATGAGAATCTTGAAGCACTCAGGGATGCGCCGCAAAACGTCGAGTTGCTGACCACGATCCGGCGTTCCTTCCATACCCTCAAGGGCAGCGGGCGGATGGTCGGGCTAAAGGATGTCGGCGAAGCGGCGTGGGCAGTCGAGCAAACCTTGAACATGTGGCTTGGGCAGGAATTGCAGGTAACCGATGCTGTTTTCCAGATGCTCGGGCAAGCGCACAAGGTATTTTCGGCCTGGGTTCGCTATCTCGAAACGCGCTCGGGTGAAGCACCCGATCCAAGTGCTATGGTGGCCATGGCCGAGGCACTGCGGCGTGGTGAGGACGTCGCCAGCGAAGCGCCGCAGGTAGCAGCAGCGGTAGAACCTACCGAGCCGGAGCAGACTGACCAGACCGTGCCAGAGGAATCAGTCGAAGAAGGTCTCGAAGAGTTTGATTCGTCTGCAATGCTGGAAGAGCCGATCGCCTTTGAGGAGCCGGTGGCGGCAGAAGAGACTCTGTCAATTGAGCCGTCTCCCGAGTTTGAAACGCCTGAGCACTTACTGGAAACCGAAATTCTGCAGTTGTCGGAACCGGGCGAAGAGTCCTTTGAACTTGAAGAGCCGCCTTTACTTGAGGAACCAGCGCAAACTGCAGAAATCATCACGCTGGAGTTTTCCGCCCCCGTTGCCGAATCCGAGCTTTCTCCGGAACCGCTCCCCGAACCGCTGGAAGAATTCGAGCAGCCGCTTGTCGCGGATGATGAGCTTGGAGAACTGCTGATCGAGGCGGATCAGTCGGTTCAAGTCGAGCCGGAACCTGTTGCCGAAGCGTTGGAAGAAGAGCGGAGCGAAGTGCTAGAAGAAGTGCCCGGCGAAGAGCCGGTTGCGCATGAGCCCGAACCACAGCAAAGAATTTCGGTTTCGCCGACGCTCTACGAAATTTTTTCGGAGGAAGCCAGCACCCATTTGGCGACGTTGCAGCGGGAATTGCCGGCACTTGAGAGTGCCGAGAGCGCACCGACTCCTCACGAAATGTATCGTGCCGCGCACACGCTGGCCGGTATTTCGGCGACCTTGGGCATCACGCCGGTGAACCAGCTGGGGTTGGCACTCGAACATGCGCTGCTTCGGCGCGATCATTCAGCGTTCCCAGGCAGTCTGGAGGCGCTTGGAATCATTCGTCAGGCGGTTAGCGAAATTGAATTGATGCTGTCGGCGCTTGCCGAACGGCGTGAACTTGAAGTGGTGCCCGGTCTGATTGAAGCGCTTGACGCGCTTTATCCCTCGACGGTTGTTGCGCCCTCGGGTGTGCCGGTTGAGCGTGCAGAGGAACTTCCGGCGCCTGAACCGGCTCCGGCAGAGCTACCTCAGGAGGAGCCGAAGGCTGATTCGGCTGCGCATCCGGAATCCGGCGTGGCCCTTCAGCAAGTCAAGGATGATATCGACGAGCAGTTGCTGCCGATCTTCCTCGAAGAAGCGCTTGACCTTAATCAGGGAATTGCCAATCAGCTGCGGGCATGGCGTAGCGCTCCGGGGAATGTTGATGCAGTGCGCACGCTGGCACGGCTGTTGCACACCTTGAAGGGTAGCGCACGTATGGCCGGAGCCATGAATCTTGGCGAAATCGCGCACGCTCTCGAAACCCGCGTTGAACAGGCAAGCAGCACCGGAAGTGCGCCGCTGGAAGTCATTGATGAAATTCACAACGATTTCGATGCGGCTTTACATATCATTGAGCGGCTGCAGCGTGGGGAAAAACTAGATCAGGCGCCAGCGGCTGTTGCGCCCGCTACCGAGGCAGCGCCAGCCGGCGAGGCCAAGGAGGTGCAGGAGAAAGCGCCGGTCATTGTCGAGCGCCGGGCTCATCGTATCCGGGCGTCCGAAAACGAAGCTGAAAGTTCAGCACAGTTTGCGACTCTGCGTGTTCGGGCCGATCTAATCGACCGTCTGGTCAACGAGGCCGGGGAGTTGTCGATTGCCCGGGCGCGGATCGAAGGCGAAATGCGCAGTTTGAAGACTTCGTTGCTGGATTTGACCGAAAACGTTATTCGTTTGCGTCGCCAGCTACGCGAAATCGAAATCCAGGCAGAATCGCAAATGCAATCGCGTACGGCTCAGGCGGACGATCTGCATGCCGAATTCGATCCGCTGGAATTTGACCGGTTTACCCGGTTCCAAGAACTTACCCGGATGATGGCTGAGTCGGTAAACGACGTCTCCACCGTCCAGCAGAACTTGCTGAAGAATCTTGACGATGCTAATGCGGCCATCATTGCGCAGGCTCGCCTGAATCGAGAGGTTCAGCAGGAACTGATGTCGGTTCGCATGGTTCCGTTCGGTAGTCTGGCTGATCGTCTTTACCGGATTGTGCGGCAAACTTCCAAGGACTTGAACAAACGGGCCAATCTGGAAATTTCCGGAAGTCAGGTCGAACTTGATAGAAGCGTTCTGGACAAAATCGGGGCGCCGCTCGAGCACATGCTGCGTAACGCCATTGCCCACGGTCTGGAGGATCGGGAAGTTCGTATTGCCCGTGGCAAGCCGGACATTGGTGAGATTTCCTTGGCGCTCCAGCAGGAAGGTAACGAAATTATTCTGAGCTTCTCCGATGACGGAGCTGGGCTTGATTTCGAGCGGATTCGTTCCCGTGCAGTCGAAGCGGGTTTGTTGCCGGCTGACGAGCCAGTGGATGAGGCGCGCCTCGCCGATTTGATTTTTACCCCGGGATTTTCGACGGCTGCGGAAGTGTCCCAGGTGGCTGGCCGTGGCGTCGGTATGGACGTGGTGAAAACCGAAATCAGCAGTCTTGGCGGTCGAATCGAGACGCTTACCACGCCGGGTCAGGGAACCGAGTTCCGCTTGTACATTCCTCTTACCTTGGCGGTCACCAAGGCGTTGATCGTTCGCGCTGGCAATAAGGCCTACGCTATTCCTTCGGTGATGATCGAGCAGGTGCTTGATCTCAAGGAAGGGCCGATGACGCGTATTCGCGATGCTGGTTCTGCCGAATGGATGGGGCATCACTATCCTTTCAGTTATCTTCCGCATTTGCTCGGTGAAACGCAGGCTTTGCCTGAGCAGCATCGGCAGTACTGGACCTTGCTGTTGCGCAGCGGTACTCGCCGGATCTCGGTACAAGTCGATGAGCTGCTCGGTAATCAGGAAATTGTCGTCAAGAACATCGGGCCGCAGCTTGCTCGCGTTATCGGTGTCGATGGCGCGACGGTGCTGGGTAACGGCCAAGTGGTGCTGATTCTCAACCCGGTGGCTTTGAGTAGCCGTACGCCGGTGGCACAGTTCGCGGTTCCTGTTCCGACGGCAACGCCGGCTCATGTTGAGGGCGAAGCTACTGCGGCGACATTGCCAACCGTAATGGTGGTCGACGATTCGCTGACCGTGCGGAAGATCACCGGGCGCCTGTTGGCGCGCGAAGGCTATCAGGTGGTTTTGGCCAAGGATGGCGTCGAGGCGCTGGAGTGCTTGCTTGATGTGATTCCGGACGTGATGATCGTCGATATTGAAATGCCGCGCATGGACGGCTTTGATCTGACGCGCAATATTCGCGCCGATAACCGTCTGAAGAATATTCCGATCATCATGATTACCTCGCGGACCGCTGACAAACACCGTAGCTACGCGATTGAGCTTGGCGTAAATAACTATCTGGGTAAGCCGTATCAGGAAGACGAATTGCTCAATCTGGTCGCCGGATACGTTGCCGAGCAGCGTCCGGCCTTGAGTACCGTTTAAAGGGATCGCCCGCGACGCATTTTTAGCGCCCTGTCTTGCCTGTTGGTGAGCGGGGCGTAACTACTTCCGCAAGGCCCGGTCTGTGGTCGCCTTTATCTATACCAGCGTTGGCGGTAGAATAGCGTGCCCATGGAAAAAATCAATTTGACAGACCATTTCCTCATCGCTATGCCGGCTACGGAGGATCCCTGTTTTGCAAAATCCCTGATTTACGTTGCCGAACATAACGACCAGGGAGCATTGGGCGTTATCGTAAATCGCCCGATCGATATGAATCTGGGCATGTTGTTTGAACAAATTGATCTTCCGCTTGAACCCGCAGTTTCGGCCAAGCTTGCCAGTCTGCCGGTATTTTTTGGCGGTCCGGTGCAAACCGATCGTGGTTTTGTCCTCCATCGGCCGGTCGGAGGTTGGCAGTCAACCTTGGCGGTTAATCGTGATGTTGGCCTCACCACTTCGCGCGATGTTCTGCAAGCGCTTGCCCGTGACGGTCAGCCAAGTGAGATGATGATTACTCTTGGTTATTCCGGCTGGGGGGCTGGGCAACTTGAAAGCGAGTTATCGCAGAATGCCTGGCTGACGGTGCCTGCCGACCAGCATATTCTGTTCGATGTACCCTACGACGAAAAGTTACCGTTGGCAATGGAGCGGCTTGGCGTCGATTTTACCAACCTCGCGGCGAACGCCGGTCATGCCTGATCCGCTTGCTTATCAGCGAGGGACGATTCTCGCCTTCGATTTTGGTGAGAAGCGCATTGGTGTTGCCGTCGGTGAACGAATGTTGGGGCAGTCTCATCCCTTGACGACGATTCGAGGCGAAGCCAATGCTGAACGTTTTGCAGCGATCGCCGCACTGATCGCCGAGTGGCAGCCGGTATCGCTGGTTGTTGGATTGCCAGTCGCGCTTGATGGCACGGCGCATGCCATGACGGCTCGTTGTACACGTTTCGCCAACCAGTTGCGTGGTCGGTTCGGACTTCCGGTCGATTACGCCGAGGAACGCCTGACCTCGGTTGAAGCCGAGGAAAAACTGCGCGAAAACGGCCTGAGTGCCAAAAGCGCGAGGGAACAAACGGATTCTCTGGCGGCTCAGATAATCCTGCAATGCTATTTTGATCACGTAACTGAACATTCTTCCTAAGACCCGACGGACCTCTCCCCATGACATTAACCACCTTACCTGACGCCGAAGCGCAATGCGCCCAGTTGGCAGAGCTTATACGTCCTCAACTTCAACCGAATACCGTACTGGTCGGAATTCATAGCGGTGGCGTCTGGATTGCCCGCCGACTCGCGGAACTGCTCGGCCTTTCCGGCGAAATCGGATTGATCGACGTTTCGTTTTATCGTGACGACTTTGGCGAGAAGGGTTTGCATCCGCAAGTCAAGCCGACTTCGATCCCCTTCGATGTCGAGGGTCGGCCCTTGATTCTGGTGGACGATGTTCTATATACGGGCAGAACTACCCGGGCGGCGATCAATGAGCTGTTCGATTACGGGCGCCCGGCGAGTATCAAGCTGGCCGTTCTTGCTGATCGGGGTGGGCGGGAACTACCGATTTACGCCGAGTTTTGTACCTGGCAGCCGCAACTGGCGGCAACCGAAGAACTTGTTCTGGAACCTGATTTGACCGGACGTTTGCAGTGGAGGCGCGCTAACCATGCTTAATCCCCAACTCAATGCCAATGGTGAGTTGGCTCATCTACTCTCGATTGATGGTTTGCCACGCGACGTGCTGGTGCAGATTCTCGACACTGCGTCGAGTTTTCTCGAGGTATCTGACCGCAGCGTGAAAAAAGTGCCATTGCTGCGCGGCAAGAGTGTTTTCAACCTGTTTTTCGAAAACTCGACGAGAACACGTACCACCTTTGAAATTGCGGCAAAACGCCTCTCAGCGGACGTAATCAATCTGGACGTTGCCCGTTCGTCCACGGCCAAGGGCGAAACTTTGCTCGATACGGTAGACAATCTAGTGGCCATGCACGCCGACATGTTCGTCGTTCGTCATTCTTCTTCCGGAGCGCCCTATCTGATTGTCGATCACCTGCGCAACATCGGGCGTACCGATGTGCACGTGGTAAACGCTGGCGACGGACGTCATGCTCACCCGACGCAGGGTTTGCTCGACATGTATACCATTCGTCACTACAAGAAGGATTTTTCTAATTTGACGGTGGCAGTTGTTGGCGACATCTTGCATTCCCGTGTTGCGCGTTCCGACATTTATGCCTTGAACACGCTGGGGGCTGGCGAGGTTCGCGCCGTGGGTCCGCAGACTTTGCTGCCGACCGCGATCGAGAAAATGGGCGTGCGGGTTTGCAACGATTTTCGGGAAGGTCTGAAGGACTGCGATGTGGTCATCATGTTGCGCCTACAGAACGAGCGCATGAACGGTTCCTTGCTGCCCTCTGCTCGCGAGTACTTCGGTTCCTATGGACTGACGGCAAAAATGTTGGAACTGGCCAAGCCCGACGCCATCGTAATGCACCCGGGGCCAATGAATCGGGGCGTCGAAATCGCCTCGGAAGTTGCCGATGGCCCGCAGGCGGTGATTTTGCCGCAGGTAACATTTGGTATCGCCGTGCGCATGGCGGTAATGAGCATTCTGGCGGGGAACTAAGCTATGCACGACGAAATGAACAACAGTATTCATATCAAGGGTGGCCGACTGATCGATCCGAAGAACGGAGTCGACGCCGAGGCCGATTTGTATATCGCCGGCGGACGTGTGGTTGCGGTCGGCCAGAAACCAGACGGTTTTCAGGCGAGTCGTACCTTAGAGGCCGGTGGCAAGGTGGTTTGCCCGGGTTTGGTCGATTTGTCGACCCGTTTGGCCGGGGTTGAGTCCGAACTTCTTGCCGCAGTTGCCGGCGGGGTAACCTCCGTGGCGTGCCCGCCGGATACCAAGCCGCCGCTGGATGAGCCAGGTTTGGTTGAGCGCCTGATTCGACGCAGCGAGGCGATCGGATTGTCGCGGGTTTTTCCGATCGGTGCGCTGACGCAGCAACTGGCGGGCGAGAAGCTGTCGGAGATGATCAGTTTGACGCGTGCCGGCTGTATCGCCTTTTCTCAGGCCAAGAAGCCAGTTTTTGATACCCAGGTGTTGTTGCGCGCCATGCAGTATGCGGCGACCTTTGATTATGCAATCCGTTTGCAGCCTCAGGATCACTATTTGGCTCGTGACGGGGTCGCCCATGATGGCGAAGTCGCTTCGCGGCTTGGTTTGACCGGCATCCCGGTGAGCGCAGAAACCGTGGCGATTGCGACGGCACTTCAGTTCGCCAGGGCAACCGGTGTGCGTTTGCATCTGGCGCGGCTGTCTTCGGCGGCCGGCGTCGATATGGTACGCGAGGCGGTGCAAAGCGGACTTAAAGTCAGCTGCGATGTCGCTATCCATCACCTGCATCTTTCCGACGCCGATATTGGCTATTTTGATAGCCGGGCGCGCATGGATCCGCCGTTGCGTACCTTGGCGGACCGCAATGCACTTCGGGCTGCCGTGGCTGAAGGCTTGGCGGCTGTGTGTTCCGACCATACGCCGGTTGATGAAGACGGCAAGCAATTACCGTTCGGCGAAGCGGTGCCTGGTGCTGTTGGCCTTGAATTGTTGTTGCCCTTGATCCTGAAGTGGGCGGCGGAAGACGGGGTGTCTTTGAGCAAGGCTCTGGCACGGGTGAGTTGCGATCCGGCGGCTGTTCTCGGTGTCGACGCAGGGTCGTTGGCCGTTGGCAGCGTGGCTGATGTGTGTGTGTTTGATCCGCTTGCTGCCTGGAAAATCACCCCGGAAAGTCTGCGCAGCCAAGGGAAGAACACCCCGTTCATGGGCGCCGAGATGACCGGGCGGGTTTGTGCCACGTTGGTTGGCGGTCGCGTGGTTTTTCAGGCTAGCTAGTTTCAAATTTACTCAGAGTTCGCAAAATCTCCCTGATCTGTCGATAGACCGATCAGGGAGATTGCGCGCTAGCATGAGCTATTTTTGAGCGTCTGAGCCGTTTGGTGTCAGACGCTGAATGCAATCTGTTGGTGCGCCGGTGATTTCAATGGTCTTGTGGCGGGAGGTCTGGCCGCTTCTCAAGTGGATCGCCGATTTGCCAATGCCCAACTGATTGGCAATGAAGGCGATGAGCGCTGCGTTGGCTTTGCCGTCGACCGGTGGCGCGGCCAGCTTGATTTTCAGCGCGTCGCCGTATGTTCCGCTAATGGTTGTCGTTTTAGCGCCAGGTTGAACGTGTAGCGTTAGCGTGACTCGGCCATCCAGTTGCCTAAGCCATGCGG
>CAZZDF010000034.1:0-11438 GCA_964652915.1 uncultured Propionivibrio sp.
CCTTGGCCGAAATCATCAACAATGCCGGCACGGTCGTCTGGAACGGTCCGGTCGGCGTCTTTGAAATGGACGCTTTCGCCAACGGCACCAAGGCACTGGCGGCCGCCATTGCCAGCTCCAAGGCCTTCACGCTTGCCGGCGGCGGCGACACGGTCTCGGCAATCAACGTCTTCAAGATCGAAGACAAGGTCGGCTATATCTCAACCGCTGGAGGCGCCTTCCTGGAATTCCTCGAAGGCAAACGTCTACCGGCAGTCGACATCCTTGAATCGCGTTTCAAGGACTAACCAACGCAAGCTCTACGCAACGAAGCCGCCTTGCAGGGCGGCTTCGTTCATTAGGGCTCCTGGATTTTCCGACTTCTTTTCCCGATGACACCTGGCCTGTGTCACCCTATAATCAGACTTGAGATTTCGCCGCATCATCCCGCTGTTGAAATCACAGCGCAACGTTTGACGACTTCCATTCGTTTAAACCTTCATTGAATACCGTTAGAGGGAAGGGTTTGCCATCATGGCCGTTTATCTTTATTTTTCTCTGATCCCAGAAGCGCTCATTGCCTCAAACCTTCCGCCAGAGAAATTTGGCCAATACTACGCAACCGGCAGCGGCTATAAGTCAAAAGGCCAATGCCTGTTTTTTGAAGTCGACCCAAATTTCAGAAACGACTATTTCGACATCCAGACTGCAATTGATCGTTGCGTTCCCGCAGCCGACGGAACCCCGAAGCATTCGGTTTATGTTTCAGTCTACCGGGTTCTCGAACACCTGCCGGTCAGCGCCCTCGGCAAACTTTACGTTACCACGGCCTACGGTCACACCCTGGGACTGGAACGCGGCGAGATGCCCACCGAACGCGACAACAGCCTGCATCTCTATCAAGACCTGGCGCCAATCAACAGCCTGGTGGTGAGCAATTTGGAACCGGAAACCTTCTACCAAAGCGTCACAACAAACCCGACCAAGTTCATTTGTTTCCCGGGACTGTGCTTTGTCGAGTTGGGTCTCGGCGAACTCGCCACCGACCCCGAAAACGGCCAGGCCAACGAACTCCCGTACCCATTCATCCACCATCTGCGCGAAGCCTTGATGGTCTTGAAACCAAGAACGGACGACAATCCGAGCACCAAAGACAGCAAAATGGTGCATCGCATCCACTCGCTGGAGTTCCCCTACCGCATGATCAAAAAAGGCTTCTACGTCGGCAATGGATCGGAACTCGTGTTCTACCCGATGCTCGACCACCGCGAGCTACGCGAAAACCACAATCAATGGTGGCGTTCGGCCAACATCTGATTTGCACCGTTGCTTTACCCCGCAAGGCGGCTGGGAAACAAACCGGCCGCCCTGTCTGCTATCACCGCCAACCCGCGTGTACGATAGAATCGCTAGCTTTCCTGAGCACAGCTCACCCCGTCGCATAACGACACCGCACAAACGCAGCCAGACCCCATAAGGAAAAAACATGTCCTGCCATACCAAGATCGTTGCCACCCTTGGCCCCGCCTCGAATAACCCCGAAGTCCTCGAAACGCTGGTTCGCGCTGGCGTGGATGTTGTTCGGCTGAACTTCTCGCACGGCAAGACCGAAGACCACATCGCATTGGCCACCACGGTACGGCAAATTTCCGCGCGAGTCGGTCGCCCGGTTGGCATCCTCGTCGATCTGCAAGGGCCAAAAATCCGCGTCGGCAAGTTCGAAGAAGGCAAAATCCTTCTGGAGAATGGCGATAACTTCATCCTCGATGCCAAGTGTGATCTGGGCAACCAGGAACGCGTCGGTCTTGACTACAAAAACCTGCCGAACGACCTGAGCGCTGGCAACGTATTGCTGCTTGACGACGGCCGCATCGTTCTGGAAGTGCTACGCGTCGTCGGTCAAGAAATTTTCACCACCGTACTCCAAGGCGGTGTCCTCTCGAACAACAAGGGCATTAACCGCCAGGGCGGCGGACTCTCGGCACCTGCGCTCACCGCCAAGGATATGGACGACATCAAGACGGCTGCGCAAATCGGCGCCGATTTCATCGCCGTTTCCTTCCCCAAGAGCGCTTCGGACATGTACATGGCACGCCAGCTGATGTTCGCCTGTGGCGGCCATGCCCTGACGGTGGCCAAAATCGAACGCGTAGAAGCCGTTGCCGCGCTTGAAGAAATTCTTGAAGCCTCGGACGGCCTGATGGTTGCCCGTGGCGACCTTGCCGTCGAAGTCGGTGATGCCGCCGTTCCGGCGCTGCAAAAGCGCATGATCCGTCTGGCGCGCGAAAAGAACAAACTGGCAATCACCGCCACACAGATGATGGAATCGATGATCCACTCTCCGACGCCCACGCGCGCCGAGGTTTCCGACGTCGCCAACGCCGTCCTCGACGGCACCGACGCGGTCATGCTTTCCGCAGAAACAGCAACCGGCAGCTACCCGGTACAAACGGTCGAAGCGATGGTGCGCATCTGCGATGCCGCCGAAAAATCGATGACGATCAAACTCGATCGCGAATTCCTCAACCGTATTTTCGAACGCATCGACCAATCGATTGCCATGTCCGCGTTATTTGCCGCCTACCACCTCAAGGTCAAGGCCGTCGCCGCGCTCACCTCCACCGGCTCAACCGCCCTGTGGATGAGCCGACTGAACTGCGGGATTCCCATTTTTGCATTGACTAACGAACCCGCGACGGTTACCAAAATGTCGCTCTATCGCGAAGTCTTTCCCCTCTTTCTGAAAGACACCCACCACGACCGCGACCTGATGCGCTATGACGCAGAATTGCGCCTGATCGAAGCCGGCGTCGTGCAAAAAGGCGACCTGATCGTCATGTGCTACGGCGACCAGATCGGCGTTTCAGGGGGAACGAATACGATGACGATTGTGCGGGTGGGGGATCAGGTGCCGCGTGAGACACTGCGATAGCATCGCCGTATGTACCATTAGGACAAAAACTGAACGCAAAAAAATAGAAAAGCTGTCAGGCCTTTTTGCGGATGTACGACACGACGGAGGTACACAAAATGGGGGCACGCAAAACCGGATTCTGGACGACTGACTGGTTCCTTGGCTTGACCGTGAGCATTGCGGTGCTCGTCGCGGCCAACGGCGACCTGATCGGCAGCCTGGAACGCAAGGCCTACGATCTCGGCGTACAAGCCTCGAACAAAACGCCTGCCAACAATATCGCCATCATCGCCATCGACGATCACTCGATTGCCAATATTGGCCGCTGGGCGTGGCCAAGAGATCGGCTGGCCCAAATGACCGATATCTTGTCAGCCGGGCAATCCAGGTTGATTGCCAACACCGTTTTCTTCTTTGAGCCGCAAATCGACCCTGGGTATACCTACGTCAAACAACTGCAGGAACTCTATCAACAGGCTTGGGCAGCCGCTCCTGTGCCCGAGGTCGAGCAGATGGGCTCACTCTTGACGCGGGCTGAAACCTCGCTGAATACCGACCGGATTCTGGCGCAAAGCATCCACAAATCGGGCAAAACTTTACTCCCCATGCTGTTTGTTGTGGGAGAACCACAAGGGCGCCCCGACAAAGCCGTCCCGGCCTTTGTCGCCAAAAACAGCCTCACGCAAATCAATAACCAGCAAGGCGACGTCTGGCCAAGCATTTCTCTGCAAACGCCAATCGAAGCCCTGGGCAGTCAGGCGACAGGCATCGGGCATCTGAATGCCATTGCGGATGTCGATGGCGCCATTCGCACCGAGCCACTGGTGGTGCGCTACTACGACCAATACTATCCCTCGCTATCGTTGATGATCGCGGCCAAGAGCTTGAACCTAGGTCCTGAAGATATTCAAGTCAAGCTGGGCGAGGAAGTCCGCCTCGGCAACCTGCGCGTCCCGACCAACGCGCAAACAGCGATGAACACCTTCTTCTACAAGGATCGTGACGGCAAACCAGCATTCCAGGTCGATTCTTTCTACGACGTGCTGAGCGGCAAAATTCCGGCCAGCAAATATCAGGGCAAGATCGTTTTGATCGGCGCAACCGCCAGCGGCGTCGGCACCAGCCAGGTAACGCCGATTTCACCGGAAATGGCGCCCGTGGTAACGCTGGCGCACTCTGTATCGAGCATCCTGCAAGGGCACTTTTTCCTCACGCCGGAGTGGACCAGCTGGGCCTCGCTCGGCGCATTTGTTCTGATCGCACTCTATCTGATCGCTCTTCTGCCGCGACTTTCTGCCGGCATGGGCGCGCTGACGACCGCACTCCTGCTGGTCATTTTGATTGGCGCCCATTTTGGTCTGATGATCGGCTCAGCGATCTGGATTCAGTTGATGGGGGCCGCCACGCTGCTGCTGGTCGGCCATCTCCTGCTGACCACCAAGCGCTTCCTGATGACCGAGCGCGTCAAGGAAAAAACCGAAGCCGACTCGGCTGAATCAAACCGCATGCTCGGCCTGGCATTTCAGGGGCAAGGCCAACTCGACATGGCCTTCGACAAATTCCGCAAGTGTCCGATGGACGATGCGTTGATGGAGAACATCTACAATCTGGCACTGGACTTTGAACGCAAGCGGCAATTCAACAAGGCAGAAGCGGCATTCCGCTACATGGCCGACTACAACCCGAAATTCCGCGATCTGGAACAGCGACTGCACCGCGCCAAAGCCATGTCGGAAACCGTGATGCTTGGCGGTGCCAATGCAAACGCCAACGCCAGTTCGATGATGCTCAGCGATGGTCAGGTCGAAAAACCCATGCTTGGCCGCTACCAGATTGAAAAGGAACTGGGCAAAGGAGCCATGGGCGTTGTCTACCTCGGTCGCGACCCGAAGATCAACCGTGTGGTAGCGATCAAAACCATGGCCTTGTCACAGGAGTTTGACGCCGACGAACTGGAAGACGTCAAAGCCCGCTTCTTCCGCGAAGCCGAAACCGCCGGGCGTCTCAACCACCAGAACATCGTTTCCATGTACGACGCCGGCGAAGAACACGATCTCGCCTACATCGCCATGGAATTCCTCAAGGGGCGTGATCTCGTGCCCTACACCAAGCCCGACCACCTGCTGCCGCTACCCAAGGTCATCAGCATCGTCGCTCGCGTCGCCGATGCGCTGGCCTATGCGCACAGCAACAACGTCGTACACCGCGACGTCAAACCGGCCAACGTGATGTACGAACCCGAATCGGATCAAGTCAAGGTTACCGATTTCGGCATCGCGCGCATTACCGACTCCTCACGCACCAAGACCGGCATGGTGCTCGGTACGCCAAGCTACATGTCGCCGGAGCAACTATCCGGAAAGAAAATCGACGGCCGCTCCGACCTCTTTTCGCTCGGCGTCATGCTCTATCTGCTGTGCTGTGGCCGCCTGCCGTTTGTCGGCGAATCAATGACGCAATTGATGTTCAAGATCGCCAACGAGCCGCAACCCGACATCCGTAGCTTCAACCCGCAAGTTCCGGAAAGCCTGGTTGCCGTCATCAACCGCGCGCTGTGCAAGGATGCCAACGAGCGTTACCAGCGCGGCGACGAGATGGCAAGCGAGCTGCGCGCCTGCCTTAAGCCGCCCAAGGAAAAATCCACGCCCGACGTTGATATTGCGCTGTAGCATTTCCTTGCCGTCCCAACGACCGGCCGCATCGCGAATACGCAACCTATACACGACACTCTTCCTGAAAGGCTTGGACTGAAATGATCAAGCGAATCGGTGACAGACTGAAACAAAATGCCCAGAGAATCTCGATTGGTCTGGGAATCGCCCTGGTATTCCTGTGCCATGCCATCGGACTCATCCAGATCCCGCTGATCAATACCCTGGACAACTACATTTACGACGCGCGCCTGCGCATGACCATGCCGCGAGGCGTTGACCAACGCGTCGTCATTCTCGACATCGATGAAAAAAGCCTCGCGGAAGTTGGCCGCTGGCCGTGGAGCCGGAACAAGCTGGCGAAACTGACCAATCGCCTGTTCGATGACTACAACATCCGGATTCTCGGCTTTGACGTGGTTTTTACCGAACCCGATGAAAGCTCGGGTCTATCATCGCTAAACGCAATGGCAAACGGGCCGCTGAAAAGCGACCCTGCTTTCCATTCCGCACTACAGTCAATCCGCAGCAAACTGGACTACGATCAGCAATTCGCCAGTTCACTAACAAACCGGGCAATTGTCCTCGGCTACGCATTCAACAATGAAGCAAAGAACGGGGCCTTGCCCCCCCCAACGCTCCCTGCCGGCACCTTTGCCGGAAAAGATGTCCGGATTGACAGATACAAAGGCTATAGCGGAAATCTTCCGGAGCTTCTAGCGACCAGCGCGATGGCCGGACACTTTGCCCCCAGCATCGACACCGACGGAATTTTTCGCCGAGTCCCAATGCTCGTTGAATACGACGGCCAGTATTTCGAATCCCTTTCTCTAGCCATGGTACGTACGCTGCTAGACAAGCCGCAAATCACTCCCGGTTATCCAGCAGGTAAGGGCTATGACCGACTGGAATGGCTTGATTTGCATACCCAGCGAGGGACAATGCGCATCCCGGTAAACGAGGAGGCAACCGCCCTGATTCCTTTCCGCGGCCCGCAAAGAAGCTTTCCCTATTACTCGGCGACAGACGCCTTGCATAAACGCCTAAGCCTCGAACAACTCAAGGGCAGAATCGTTTTGCTTGGCACCACGGCACCAGGCCTCATGGACCTCCGCGCAACCCCCGTTGACGCCGTCTACCCGGGAGTGGAAATTCACGCAAATCTGGTTGCCGGGCTTCTTGACGGCACACTCAAGCAGAAGCCCTCCTACGCCATTGGCGCCGATCTAACACAACTCGTATTAATCTCTTTGCTGCTGGTGGTTGCGCTCCCGCTGCTTTCCCCAGCCAAAGCGACACTACTCGCCCTGGCAACATTTGGATGCGTCTCGGGCCTGAATTACTCGTTGTGGAACGCCGGCCTGGCCATGCCGCTCGCAGCAATCCTCTCGACCATCCTCGCGCTGTTCGCTTTCAACATGTCTTGGGGCTACTTTGTCGAAACCCGCAGCAAACGCCAGTTCGCCCAACTCTTCGGCCAATACGTCCCCCCCGAACTCGTTGAAGAAATGGCTCGAGATCCTGAGCTCTACAGCATGGAAGGCAAGAAGGAGGAACTGACCGTTCTGTTCTCGGACATCCGCAGTTTCACCAGCATTTCCGAAGCACTCGACTCCAAGGAGCTCAGCCGCTTAATGAACGAATACTTCGGTGCCATGACACGGGTTGTGCAAAAGAACCGCGGGACGCTCGACAAGTACATCGGCGATGCCATCATGGCCTTCTGGGGCGCTCCGGTGGCCGACATCAACCATGCGCGACATGCCGTGGAAACGGCGCTGGAAATGCAGGCCGAACTGCGCAAGCTCGACGAAAGCTTCACAGCCCATGGCTGGCCGCTGCTGCACATCGGCGTCGGCGTCAATACAGGCACGATGACCGTCGGCGACATGGGCTCGGAAGTCAGAAAATCCTATACCGTGATGGGCGACGCGGTGAATCTTGGCTCAAGACTGGAAGGCATCACCAAGAAATACGGGGTCGGCATCATCGTCAGCGAAACGACCAAGCAGCAGGCCAGCGACAAGGTTTATCGCGAACTGGATCGCGTTCGCGTCAAAGGCAAGCAAGAGCCGGTAGCGATTTTCGAACCCCTCGGCAATGCCGGGCAAATCGATCAGGCGACCCAAGAAGAACTTAAACTCTGGAACCAAGCCCTGCGCGCCTACCGCCAGCAGGACTGGGAGCAGGCCGAATTGCTACTTTATAACCTGTCACGGATAAATCCGGATCACCTGCTCTACAAGCTATACGCCGAACGCATTCAGGAATACCGAGCCAATCCGCCCGGTGAAAACTGGGACGGCGTGACCACCTTCGAAACCAAATAGATTCTCCGCTGACCAAGCACCAGCGTCGCCGAAAATCCGGCGACGCTAATCTGCGCCTTGGCTACAATCGTGTCTTTTCGCGATCACGCTTTTGCGCGGACCAACAAACCAATCTTCTCCTTTTCGCCTACACGTCCTCCATGAATGCTCTTCTCGACTTTTCCGGCCTGCCCCGTTTCGATCTGATCACCCCTGCCGATGTCCCGCCGGCCATCACGCAATTGCTTGGAGAAAACCGCACACTCATTGAAAAACTAACCTCAGATTCCATTCCGGCAAACTGGGCTAATTTCGCCGCCCCACTGGCCGACGGCATCGAGCGACTCTCCCGAGCCTGGGGCATTGTCGGCCACCTGCACTCGGTCAACGACGTTCCGGAGTGGCGCGAAGCCTACAACAACATGTTGTCGGAAGTCTCGCGCTTCTATGCCGAAATCGGGCAGAACCTGAAACTCTTTGCCAAATACAAGGCCATCCGCGAAAGCCGGGAGTACGCCGCACTATCGCCAGCGCAACGCAAGATCGTCGATAACGAAGTGCGCGATTTTCGCCTGTCCGGCGCCGAATTGCCGGAAGACAAGAAACCCCGCTTTCAAGCCATCGCCGAAGAACTGGCCAGCCTCTCGGCAAAGTTTTCGGAAAACCTGCTTGATGCGACGAACGCCTTTGCCGAAATCGTCACCGATGAGGCCGAACTTGCCGGGCTTCCCGACGATGTACGACAAGCCGCGCGCGAAGCTACGGAGAAGGATGGCAAGGCGGGCTGGAAATTTACGCTACTCATGCCCTCCTATCTACCAATCATGCAGTACGCCGACAGTCGACGCCTACGCGCCGCCATGTACCGTGCCTATGCCACCCGCGCCTCCGAATTCGGTCCGGCGGAACTCGACAACGCACCGGTCATCCAGCGCATTCTCGAACTGCGCCGCGAAGAAGCGCAGCTGCTCGGCTACGCAAACCATGCTGAAGTTTCTCTGGTACCCAAAATGGCCCAATCCGTGCCGCAGGTGCTCGCTTTCTTGCGCGACCTTGGCGCAAAGGCCAAGCCTTTTGCGCAAAAAGATATTGAAGAATTGCGCCAGTTTGCCAGGGAAAATCTGGCGCTTGACACCCTTGAGCCGTGGGACGTCGGCTACGCTTCGGAAAAGCTGTTGCAAGCGCGCTATGCCTTCTCCGAACAGGAGGTCAAGCAATACTTCACGGAAAACAAGGTGCTGGCCGGACTGTTCAAAGTGATCTCCAACCTGTTCGGGGTACGCATAAGGCAGGACTACGCGCCGGCCTGGGATGACGACGTACGTTTCTTCCGTATTGAAAGCACCAGCGGCGAACCGCTCGGCCAGTTCTACCTCGACCTCTACGCGCGCGATACCAAGCGCGGCGGCGCCTGGATGGATGATGCCATCTCCCGGCGACGCGTCGTCTCGGGCGACATGAGCATCATCCAGAAGCCTGTCGCCTACCTCAATTGCAACTTCCCACGCCCGGTCGGTGGCAAACCGGCTACCTTCACTCACGACGACGTCATTACGCTCTTCCACGAAACGGGCCACGGTCTGCACCATCTGCTGACCCGCGCCGAAGAGCTTGGCGTTTCCGGCATTCACGGCGTCGAGTGGGACGCCGTCGAGTTGCCTTCACAGTTCATGGAGAACTATTGCTGGGAATGGCAGGTGCTCGAACAGATGACCGGGCATGTCGACACTGGCAAGCCGCTACCGCGCGAGTTGTTCGACAAGATGCTGGCCGCCAAAAACTTCCAGAGCGGCATGCAGACCGTACGGCAAATCGAATTCTCGCTGTTCGACATGCTGCTACACGCCCACTTCGATCCAGTCGGGCAAAAAACGGTTCTTGAGCTGCTTGACGAAGTCCGCCGTGAAATTGCCGTCATCATTCCGCCCGCGTGGCACCGCTTCCCGAACAGCTTTTCCCACATTTTCGCCGGCGGCTACAGCGCCGGTTATTTCAGTTACAAGTGGGCCGAAGTCCTGTCCGCAGACTGCTATGCCGCCTTTGAAGAAGCGGGCGATCCTTTTGACCCAACGACCGGCCAACGTTTTCTCGACGAAATCATTGCAGTCGGTGGCTCGCGACCAGCACTCGAGAGTTTCCGCGCCTTCCGCGGCCGCGAACCGCAAGTCGATGCACTGCTTCGGCACAGCGGAATGCACAGTGGTAATATTTCCGCATAATTTTCGGAGGACAAATCCATGTCAGCAATTCGCTTAATCTTCTTGCTTGCAGCCTTCGTTGCCACATCGCAACTCAGCGCACAAGAAACCTACCGCTGGGTAGACCCGAAGACAGGACAAACCATCTTCTCCGACCAGCCCCCGCCACCGGGCGCCAAGCAAGTCACCAAGACGACCGGCACGGGACAAGCAAACGATAAGCAAATGCCTTACGCGACACGACAGGCTGCTGAAAAATTCCCGGTCACCCTGTACACCGCCGCCAACTGCGTGGAAGCCTGCAAACAAGCGCGCGATCTACTCAACGGCCGCGGCATTCCGTTTTCAGAAAAGATGCTGAAGAGCGAAGAAGAGATCGCCGAACTGACCAAACGCCTCGGTAGCGAAGCTGCTACCCCGAGCATCTTCGTCGGGCAACAGAGTTTCAAAGGCTTTGAGACCGGCGCCTGGAACAATCTGCTCGACCTTGCCGGCTATCCCAAGTCTGCCCCCTACGGTGCCAAACCATCCGGGGCATTTGCCCAATGAAACTCGCTGCGTGGAACGTCAATTCGCTCAAGGTACGGCTGCCGCAACTGCTTGAATGGCTTTCCACGCGAAACCCGGATGTCGTTTGTCTGCAGGAAACCAAGCTCGAAGATCACAACTTCCCGCGAGAAGAAATCGAAGCGGCTGGCTATCAGGTGGCCTTTTCCGGACAAAAGACCTATAACGGTGTGGCCCTGCTGGCGCGCGAAACGCCGACCGATGTTGTTTGCGGCAACCCGCATTTTCCCGACCCGCAGAAGCGCCTGATTGCCGCAACAGTCGGTGACATTCGTATCGTCTGCGCCTATTTCCCCAATGGCCAGGCGGTCGGCAGCGAAAAGTACGAATACAAACTCGCTTGGCTCACAGCGCTTGAAAGGTGGCTGTCCGAACAACTGGCAACGAACCCGAAACTCGTTCTGGCCGGCGACTTCAACATCGCGCCAGAGGATCGCGACGTACACAACCCCGCCGCGTGGGCCGGGCAGATACTCTGCTCCGACCCCGAACGCGACGCCTTCAAGCAGCTACTCGCTCTGGGACTCAAGGACAGCTTCCGCCTCTTCGAGCAACCGGAAAAATCGTTCTCCTGGTGGGACTACCGGATGCTCGGCTTCCAGAAAAATCAGGGACTGCGCATCGACCACATCCTGCTCTCGACCCTGCTCGCCGAACACTGCGTTGCCGCCAGCATCGACCGCGAGATGCGCAAACTGGAGCGGCCTTCAGATCACGCGCCGGTAACGGCAGAAATATCGCTCTAAAAAGCCTGCTACCCGCCCGGCCTAGCCCAACGAATTGGCCATGCGAACGTAGTCGTCGAGCGACAACTGTTCGG
>CAZZDF010000035.1:0-11179 GCA_964652915.1 uncultured Propionivibrio sp.
GTGATTGGTGATCGTTTCACCATCATTCCGATTCGGATTGCCAGCGGGGCGGTGTATGTCGGTCAGCCGAGCGTTCTAGGCAACGGCTTGGCTGACGCTGCTGCGAATAACAAGAAATCCGGGAAAAAGTCGGCAAAATAGACTGAATCCCCGTTGTTTTGGAGAACGCCATGAAACGCTGTCTGTTCCTCTTCTGCTGCCTGATGAGTCTTTCGGGGGCTTTGTATGCTGCTGCCGAGCGTCGTGTGGCGCTGGTGATTGGAAACGATAATTACCAGAATCTGCCGAAGCTTGAAAAGGCGGTTAACGATGCTAATTCGGTTGCCGCCGAACTGAAGAAAGTCGGTTTTGAAGTTTCGTCTTTCAACAACATCCCGCAGAAGAAGATGAATCAGGCGATCAATGACTTTGTTCAGAAGATTTCCGGCGGTGGGGTGGGCGTTTTCTTTTATGCCGGGCATGGTGTTCAGGTCAATAGTCAGAATTTCCTGATTCCCGTCGATATGGATGAACCGCGTTCAGATTCGGACGTGGCCGATCAGGCGATCAGCGTGCCGGGCCTGCAGGACAAAGTTGCCGAAGCCAAAGCCAAGTACGTCTTGCTGGTGCTTGATGCCTGTCGCAATAATCCATTGCCCAGAAAACCCGGACGCTCGATCGGAGCTACGCGCGGCCTGGCCATGGCCAACTCGCCAAGCGGGCAAACCGTTCTGTATTCGGCAGGGACCAATCAAGAAGCCCTTGATAGTCTCGGCAAGAGCGATACCAACCCGAACGGCTTGTTTACCCGGGAGTTTCTGCCAATGATCTCGCAGCCTGGGGTAAGCAGTACTGAGGCCTTGCGCAAGACGCGTTCGATCGTCAAGCAAAAAGCCAAAACCGTTGGCCATGATCAAGACCCGGCCATCTATGACCAGTCCGACGGCGATTTTTACTTCGTGCCCGGAAAGCCGCAGCAGGCGGCGGCGCCAGCCGTGAGCAACGGGGCGACGACGGTTGTTCAGGCTGTCGACCCGAAAGCGGTGGAATTGTCTTTCTGGGATAGCATCAAGGACAGCAAGCAGGCGGAAGACTATCAGGACTATTTGAGCAAGTATCCCAATGGTCAGTTTGCTGCACTGGCGACGCGTCGGGTGAGCCAGCTTGGATCGACGGTGAGTCGCAGTAGCGGCGGGGATCCCGCTTCCGCCCCGTCGGCCGTGGCCGTAGCGCCGACGCAGGTGGCCATGGCTGCGCCACCACCTCCTCCCCCTCCGGTCAATAGCGGAGGATCGATTCTCAGCAAACTGGAAGTGCTTGGCAGTGTGGATCCTCTGAAAGTAACCGATCTCAGGGCGGTGAAGCGCGATAACCTGTTGCGCATTCAGATGGAAATTACGAATTTCAGCTCGAGCAGCCAGCAAATCAACTATCGCTTCAAGTGGCTCGATGCCAACGGTTTCATGGTCTGGGACGATGAGCCGTGGAAGCCGGTGACCATTTACGGTAACCAGAAGCAAATGATCAACGTTTCGTCGCCCACGTTCAAAGCGACTGATTTTCGGATCATGTTGCAAAGTCTGAGTAACGCAGCGAACTAATCGTTTTGTCAGGTAGTGCACAAGGGCTGTATTGATTGTTTTTATTCAGGAGAATACGCGATGGGCTTGAAATCGATCCAAAATCACCGGTTAACCGTGCTTGCCAGTCTTTTCGTTCTTGCCTTGACCGGCTGTCAAACAACCGGCATGGGGGGCAGCGGGGTCAGCTATGGCGATGCCAAAGCGGTTGAGACGGTGACTACCGACCTCGGTTCTACCGATGTGCAAATGATCTCGGAAAAGATGACCCAAGGGCTGATCCAGACCCCGGAAATCCAGACGCTGATCAAGAAGCGTCAGCTCCTGATGGCTTCTCCGGTGCAAAACAAGACCAGCGAATACTTTGACACCAAGCTCATTACCGATACGGTGCTCAACCAACTGTCGAAGAACGGCGTCAAATACGTAATCGAAGCTGACAACATGCAGAATCAGACCGATGAACTGCGCCGTCAGAATCAGTCCGGTCTCTATGACAAATCCAGTACCGTCAAAATGGGCAAGATGAAAGGCGCCAAGTATCGCCTGGACGGCAGCATCTCGTCGATTATCAAGAAGACATCGGATCTGAAGGATGTTTATTACAAGATGAACTTCCGCCTGATTGATATCGAGACCGGCATCGTTGAATGGTCCGACGAAAAGGAAATCCGCAAGTCGCAACGGCGTTGATTTTCGATCATCACGGTAATCTGGAGAGCTTGAGATGAAAGTGAATTGCTTGCTTAGAGCCGGTTTTGGTGCCCTGTTGGCGATGTTTTGCTTATCTGCGGCGGTGGCTCAGCCCAAGGTTGCCGTGACTGATCTGGCCTACGAAGAACGCGTCAGCGAATATTTTCGGGTGGTTTCGGCCAAGGAAAAGTCTTCGCTGCGCGCTTCGGGTCGTGAAAGCGAAAGCGACTCGGATTACGGCTATTCGAGACGCAGCAGCGGCTCGGTCAATGCTCGTTCCGAGAGCAGCTATTCGTCGGTTGAAGGCACTTATAGCTATATCGATCGCGGTGAGCTGCGCAAGTTCACCGCCGATATCAAAGGCGGGATTCTGAGATCCGGGCGCTTTCAACTGATTCAGGGCAAGCCCTTTACCGATGCGAAAAACAACGAAAAGCTCTATGACATCATCGGGCGCATCAAAAAAGGGATGTATGCCGGCGCTGATTACGTATTGTTCGGGACGATCAACAGTATTGAGTTTCGTCAGGAAGCCAATCCGATTGATAACACCAATACCTTTTCGCATACGCTGAGCCTGGAACTGGTTGGCGAATTTAGCTTGATCAGTACCAAGAACTACACGATCAAATCATCGTTCAGTGCAATGGGTACCGGGCAGGATGTGAAGCTATTGACTACCCAGGGCGGCCGCGTGGTGCTCAATCGCGGCAAGGTGGTTTCCGAGGTTTCCAAGAGCCTTGGCGAGGATGTCAGCCGTCAGCTTGAAGAGCAGCTAAGCGGGGTCTATGGCGGTAACGACGATTCAGCGGAGCGCAGCGTCAGCCCCTACCCGCGCAACGAACCCACGCGAGAAGAAGTCATTATTTTTCATTGAGAATATCCGCGCGATACGGTCAGATTCTGCCCGTATCGCTGCGGAGCCTTTAGCGCTGCCTTATTTCCCGCTCTTCAGTTCGTTGATGGCGCGCGTATAGAGATCGGTCAGCGAGGCCAGTTCGGCATCGTTGGGCGATTTTTCATTAAGTTCTTTCAAAAAGCTCTCGAGCTTGTCGTATTCGCGTAGTTCCAGATAGCTGGCGAGAAGATACAGTTCCGGACTGCGGTCGCTGGTTTCGGTCTGACTGCGCAGCTGCGCGTATTCCTTCTCGGCGGCCTCGGTTTTCTCTTTGGATGGAATCGAGCGCAGACGAACCATCCCGGTCTTGACGTTGCCTTCGGCGGAAGGCGTCTTGGTCAGTTGCTTGACGAGAATGGCTGGCAGCGTCTTGGTTTCCAGTTGTGGGCTTCCCTTGATTTTTTTGCTCGAGGTGTTGCCGATGCCGATTTCGCCGGAGCCAAGCCAGGTTTCCTGAAGGCCGCCGTCAAAATAGACAACCTGTATGCGGGAAACGCCTTCGAGCATGATCTGGTCGCCTGGTCGAAGCTTGGTGAATGCCTTGAGGGGGGCGACGGCGGCCTTTTCATCTTTAAGTTTGACGGTACCGGAGAGCGCCGTTACCAGCCCCGTTTCATTCGCCCAACTATGGCTTACCAGCAGCGCGAATAGCGCGGCGCCAATCCATCGTGATCCATTCATTTTCAATCCCCCTCTTGAATACCCAACACTTCGAAAACGCGAACCGCTTCGTCGCGCCCTTTTACCTTGATTTCACTGCTTCGTCCGCAATTAACGCTATCGCCGGCTGCGTCGATGGTCGATTTGCTGGCCAAGATAACGCAGCCGATCTCCTTTGTCATCCCTTCCAGCCGTGAAGCAAGATTGACGGTGTCGCCAATGGCGGTGAATTCCATGCGGGTTGGCGAGCCGATATTGCCGATCACCGCTTCGCCACTATGCAAGCCAATACCGACGGCGAATTTGGGCAGGTTTCTATCGGGAAAGCGTGCGTTCATCCAGTCGGAAAATTCTTCGGCCACCTTGCGCAGCGCGATTGCCGCTTTGATTCCGTGCAGGGCGTGATCTTGTACGGGGAGTGGAGAGCCGAATTCGACCATGATGGCATCGCCGATAAACTTGTCGATACTTCCCCCCGCGGCCAGAAGGGGCGCACAGGCGCGCTCGAAATAGGTGTTGAGCATTTCGACGACTTCGCGGGCTTCCAGACGTTCGCTGATCGTCGTGAAATTGCGGATGTCGGAAAAAAGAACGGTTACCGATTGGGTCTGCCCGCCAAGCTCCAGGCGCTTGCCGGATTCTAACAGCTCCTTGACGACTTGACTGGATACATAACGGCTGAAAATTTGGCGAATACGGGTGCGTTCGCGTTCTTCTCCGGTCAGTCGCCAGCCAAGGACGGAAAGCAGGGAAATCGCCATGGCCAGGCCAAATTCCGATACCGGAATCAGCAGTCCGGCCCGGAAAGCCAGAAAGCCGGCAGCGACGAGCAGGCCGCTATTGACCAGCCAAAGCGATGCTCCAGCCCAGGCGGGAATTGCGCCAAAAGCCAGGGCGGCCAATGTGGTCAGCAGAACCAGACCGACAATTCGCAAGGTGTCGTCAAGTGGCTGCAGACGGTAGCCTGAAAGCAGCGATTCCAGCACGTTGGCGTGCAATTCCACGCCGTTCATCAAGGAACCGCGCCCGGACAGCAAACGGGCAGCATAGGGAGTGAAGTGTTCATCGTTCAATGCGGCGCTGGCTCCTATCAGTACCACCTTGTCACGGAGTGCCAGCACTCCTGCGTCTTTTAGCGCGTCGTCAGCGAGCAAGCGTTTGAGTGAGACAAGCGGGAAAGAACCGGGAGGGCCAATATAGGGAATGGGCTCGGCGGCCTGATTTAGCGTTACTTCCCGTCCCGCGAGTTGCCAGTGGGTGGCATGCGGGTTTTGTCCCGCAGCACGAATAGCCATTAACGCCGGCAGGCCGTATATGGGAACCCCACCTTCTAGGGTCGAGCGCGCATCTTGCTCGACCGGCGCAATTCGATAGCGGCGAACGACTCCGTCACCTTCGTCGAGCAGATCGGCCAGCGCGACATAGCCGGGAATGTCGAAGTCGGGCAAAGCCAGTAGGTAATCGGGGCTGGGTAAGAGGTAGTCGGTTTCTCGGCTGCCCTTTCCTTGCCGGGTGGCGGCGAGAATCAACTGCCCGCTGTTAAGCTGTTCGCGGAAGGGTTGGTCATAGCTTCGTGCGGCTTCTTGCAGTTCTCCGCCCAGATTGCTCAACCAGCGTTCCGGACTGGTGCTGAGCAGCATGTCCAGCCCGACCACCTTGACGCCGACTTCGCGCAAACGGGCCACAGCGGTGGCGAATCGATTGGTCCAGAAGACCATTGGATCGTCGGGATAGGCGGATAGCGTTTCTTCGTCAAGGGCCACAATGGCGACGTGTCGAGGCTCAGCGCGCTTTCCTTGCCATTGAAACCAGAAATCCTGCAGGCGAGAGTCGATGGTTCCGAGGGCGCCACTTTGGTGCAGCGCCTCGGAAAGCAGGCAAGCGGCCAAAGCAAAGGCGATAAGCCAAAGCGGACGGCCTTTACCGAGACGACTTAACATCATTTCTCCGAAGGAATCTTGACCAACCGTAACTATAGCGCCGACGCAAGTGCGGCGGGGATTGATGTTTGAGTTGAGGAAAACGGCTCTTGGGATGGATGGATAAGCTTAAAGCATCTGATTAACCAGACGATCGGCGCGCACCCGTGCCAGTCGCTTGAGCAGGCGTTGCACGGGAGCCGGGTAGGTTTCTACTGCGTCGAGCGCCAGATGCGTTGCCAGCCGTTGCGTGTGCTTCAGGATGCGCTCAAGTTCGGCACGGTTTTGCGCCAGCATCAGCTGTTGCGGGTCGTGAATCAACAGGCCGTTTTCGAGATCCAGGCGCCAGGCCCGTGGATTAAGATTGTTACCGGTGAGCAGGCAGTAGTCGTCGTCGATCAGCAATCCTTTGAGATGAAAGGTATTGTCGTCGTGCCGCCACAAATGGACGTTAAGCCGCCCGGCGTCGATCGCCTTTTGGTGAGCCTTGCAGAAACGACGCAAATTGGCTTCGTAAAGGTAGGGGAGGGCGCCAATAGCCTTGAATGGCTCTGTCGGTGGGATATAGAAGTCATTGGCCGATTTGTCGCCAACGACGACGGTCACCTTGCATCCGGCCTTGATTTTCGCATCGACTGCACGCCGGATCGGGCCGGGAAGGTTGAAATAAGGTGTCAGCAGAACCAACTGTTGCTGCGCTCTTTGAATCAGCTGAACGATGCTGCGATTAAGCTCATTGTCGCGCGTGCCGATGCCAATCAGGGGGGTGATTCCAACCTGGCCGGCTTGCATCGTGGCGCCGTCGAATGGATAGCGGGTCTTGGCCAGCGCCCGGCGAAAACGGATGATGGCGCTCCGGATGACCTGTGTTTTCGGGGCATCGCCAGTGTCCAGCGGATGGACTGCCGCGCTACTGGCAAAGAAACCGGCTAGCAAACTGGCCATGCTGTCGGCCAGGGCACGGCTGTGAATCAGATGGTAGCGGTCGAGTCGATAGCGTTGATGTCGGTGCAGATAAACATCATTAAGGCTGGCGCCGCTGTAAAGAACCTTGTCGTCGATAACAAAGCCTTTAAGGTGCATAACGCCGAGGAATTCGCGGCCTTGTACCGGGACGCCATAAACATCCACGCCCGGCCCGAGTCGCTGAGCCATTTCCTGGTAGAAAGCTGCATTGCCGGCAGAGCGGGCTTTCCCGATCAACCCTCTTTGCGCACGGTGCCAATCGACAAATACTGCGACCGTTAGCTGCGGGTATTGTTTTTTTGCCGAGTAAAGAGCGGCGAGGACTTCGCGTCCGCCGTCGTCGTCTTGCAGATAAAGGGCGGAAATGAGAATCCGCTGCCGGGCTTGGGCGATTTGCGCGAGTAGCGTGGTGCGAAAGGCTTCCGGACTGGCGAGCGTTTCGACGTTGGCGATGTTGACCGGAATGTGCGGTAGCGTCTCTAGTCCCGGCTGGGACGTGGGGTGGCCACGCAGGCGCAGCCATGCCGAAGCGAGGCCGTAGGTTTCAGAAGGGTTCGGTTTCGTATCGTTCACGCGTTGCATTATACCGGTAGGAAGGTTGCCGCCGTCACCACGCCGTTTCGTTGGCGATTTTGCCGGTCGACGCAATTGTCGGCGGCCGTTTGTTGGTAAGCGTTTGCTCCGGTGGTGAATCGGATACAATGAACTTCATTTTCTGTGAAAGTACTGGATCATCATGAGCGCTCAAGATAAACCCGTTGTCTATGGCACAGAGGACTTGCTGATCAGCTTGTGTAACTCGGTTGTTGATGTGTTGGTCGCCGCCACACATAGCCAGGTTCGCTATTCAGCGATGGTTCAGCGTATTAGCAAAACCTGCCTGAAGCCCGATATTGGCTGCTTCGTCCTGTTTGACGGAGGTTTTTCGGGGCTGGTGGTGCTTAATTTTTCGGCACAGACGGCTATGGAGTTTTACGAGCGCTATATGCTCAATATGAACATGCCGAAAGAGGACTTGGCAATTGCGCATACCTCCGATGAGGTCAGCAACGTCATGGGTGAACTGATGAACCAGATCATTGGTGACTTTACCAGCAAGGTGCGTCGCGAGTTGCATACGCATATTACGCAAAGCCAGCCGAAGATGCTGGTGCTTAACAAGCAGGTGAATCTCAGCGTCGATACGCATCTCGACAAACCGGAAGCACGGCGGGTCACTTTTTATACCGGACGGGATAACATCTTCTATCTTGAACTGGCGACTGATCGCACCGAGTTCATCAAGCTGTACGATTTCGATGCGCAGCAAGCACCCAATCCGGACGATTTGCTCGATCAGGTACAGGCGGGATCCTTGCTTACGCCGGGGTCGGCCAAGCCGCCAGCAGATGCTTCATCGTCGGAACACGATGATTTCCTCAAGTCCCTCGGAATGTAACCTGATCGGCCAGGGCTTTTGAACGCCGAGGTGGCCTCATGGCTGCCTGAAGATGCCCGTGTTTACTGGCCTGCAGATTGATCCTTTGTACTTTGTGCTATTTCGCTGCCGGGAAAAATTCCGCGCACGGCTGGAACCTTGGCGATCGACCAGGCGGAGATTGCCCAGTACCAGAAATCGGCAACGGGTGCCTGGCGTACATCGGGCGGGACGTCATGGCCAAGAAAACTCAAGGCTGATGCCAGTAATGCGCTGCCTTGCGCTGGGTCGGCTGCTGCGGCTTTGGTTTGTTTGGAGAGTTTTTCTCCGGCCGCATTGACCACTACGGGCAGATGCGCGTAGCTCGGGGTGGGCAGGCCGAGTTTTTGTTGTAGCCACATTTGTCGTGCGGTTGAGTCGAGCAGATCGACACCGCGTACGACAGCATTGATCCCTTGTAGCGCGTCGTCGACGACGACCGCCAGTTGGTAAGCGTATTGCCCGTCGGCACGCAGCAAAACAAAATCCCCGACTTCGCGTTCAAGGTTTTGCCGCGAAAGACCTTGGATGCGGTCCTGAAACTGAATCTCCCGGTCAGGAACGCGCAGGCGCCAGGCTCGTGCAGCTTTGCCTTCGGCCAGCCCGTTACGGCAGATGCCCGGATAAAGCAAACCGCCGTCGATGGAAGTTACGCTGGATAACCCGGCAATTTCGCTGCGTGAGCAGGCGCAGGGATAAACGTCGCCGGCCAGTTGCAGGCGAACCAGTGCGGCATGATAAAAGTCATGGCGACGGCTTTGCACCAAAACTTCGCCATCCCACTCGAAGCCGAATGTTTCCAGGGTGCGCAGGATGCCGTCTGCAGCGCCGGGAACCGTTCGCGGCGCATCGACGTCTTCGATGCGCACCAGCCATTCACCGTTTTGCGAGCGGGCGTCAAGATAGCTGCCGACAGCAGCGACGAGCGAACCAAAGTGCAAAGGCCCGGTGGGTGACGGGGCGAAGCGTCCGCGGTAGCATTCAGGCATTGTTGTTTTGCAGGCGGTAATGCTCGAAGTGTTCCTCGCTCGTCATTCTTTGCCGCATGCCAATTTTTCTACTTTTTCCGCTGTGCTTTCGGGGTCGATTTGCGTCCATTCGGGATCGGCGAGTTTTTCCGATGCAACCATGCTGCCAGCTTCCATTTGTTCAGAAAACGCTGTTGCGGAAAGAATGCGAACGAGGCGTTGGCGGCAGTCAAATTCTACCTGATGCCGGATAGAGCCGATTGCCGTACGTGGATCGACCCACTGGGCGACCGTATAGTCGGTCAGTTGCAAGATTAGGGCAAAGTCGCCGCTGCGCGTGATCTGTTTGTCCTCGACATAGATTCGGAAGATATCGGTACGGCCAATCAAGGTCCAGGCAGCTTGAGCAATGCTACCCTGGGAAAGGCCAATGGCCAGGGCAAACAGACGGATAAGGCGTTTCATGCTGCCGTGCCTGTTTGTAAAGAGAGTCAAGAGCTTAGACGTTAAACAGGAAATTAAGAACGTCGCCATCATTAACCACATAATCTTTCCCTTCCGCACGCATTTTTCCGGCTTCTTTCGCGCCTTGTTCGCCACCATAGGCGATGAAGTCGTCAAAGGCAATCGTCTGGGCGCGAATGAAGCCGCGTTCGAAATCGGTGTGGATGACGCCGGCCGCTTGCGGGGCAGTGTCGCCTTTGTGGATTGTCCAGGCACGAACTTCTTTGACGCCGGCGGTAAAGTAGGTCTGCAGACCGAGCAGGTGGTAGCCGGCGTGGATCAGACGATCCAGACCGGGTTCGTCAAGGCCAAGATCAGCCAGGAACAATTGTTTTTCCTCATCATCGAGATCGGCAATTTCGGCTTCAATGGCCGCGCAGACGGCAACAACCTCGGCGTTTTCTCCCTTGGCGTGGGCGCGGACGGCCTCAAGGTGCGGATTGTTCTCGAATCCGTCTTCGGCGACGTTGGCCGCGTACAGCACCGGCTTGGCAGTGATCAGGCAGAAGGGCTTGAGGTTAAGCCATTCTTCCTTGGAAAGGTCGAGTGCCCGTACCGGCTTGCCCTGATCGAGTTGGGCAAAACATTTGTCAAGCACCGAGCAAAGAATTTTTGCTTCCTTGTCGCCGGCACTGGCCGGCTTGCGGTAGCGATTGAGCGCTTTTTCGACCGTCGCCAAGTCGGCGAGTGCCAATTCGGTGTCGATGACTTCAATGTCGCGGATCGGATCGACATTGCCGGAGACGTGCACCACGTTGTCGTTGGCGAAGCAGCGGACGACATGCAAAACGGCATCGGTTTCGCGAATGTTGGCCAGAAACTTGTTGCCCAGCCCTTCGCCCTTGGACGCGCCGGCGACCAGGCCGGCAATATCGACAAACTCGGTGACGGCCGGAACGATGCGTTGCGGTTTGACGATTTCAGCGAGCTGCTTGAGCCGTGCGTCGGGTACTTCGACAATGCCGACAGACGGATCAATGGTGCAGAAAGGGTAGTTTTCTGCGGCAACGCCGGCTTTGGTCAGGGCATTGAAAAGGGTGGATTTGCCGACATTGGGCAGTCCGACGATTCCGCATTTGAGGCTCATGGTGATATTCCTGATCTTCCTTTGTGCTGCTTGGGTTGTTCGGTGGTGGTGCGCTACGGCGAAAATCTTATGCCGGTGCGCCTTTCGGGTGGAGCAGCCGTTGCGCGGCTTCGTAATCGCCAGTGGCCAGTTTCGGCCAGGCGTTCAGGCAGCGGTCCAGCGCGTGATCGATAAGTTCCTGTTCTTCCTTGCGTGGCGCCTTTAAAACATAGTTGACGACTTCGTTACGCTCGCCCGGGTGGCCGATGCCCAGCCGCAGACGCCAGAAATCGGGAACGGTGAGGTGCGCCTGAATGTCCTTAAGACCGTTGTGCCCGCCGTTGCCGCCGCCCAGTTTGAGCCGGATGCTGCCCGGCTGCAAATCGAGTTCGTCATGCACGACGAGGATTTCATCCGGGAGAATCTTGTAGAAACGAGCCAGCGCAACCACCGCCTGGCCGGAACGGTTCATGAAGGTTGTTGGCTGCAA
>CAZZDF010000036.1:0-11013 GCA_964652915.1 uncultured Propionivibrio sp.
TGCTAGTTTGCGCCCCAGCTGGCGATAGCAAAATTGTAGGCGCGTTTTCTTCCTGATGCAACGGCATTTTTTAGCGCCCGCGACTTGTTTATACCAATGTAAACGCGTATTATCAAAAAACGATAACTTATGTTTACATTGGTATAAATCATGGATGCTCGCAAAAATCCTTATGCGCCTGGTGCTGGCACACCGCCGCCCGAATTGGCTGGTCGTGACGACATTATCGAAAACGCTGATGTTGCTCTTTGCCGCATCAAAGAGGGCCGAGCCGCGCGCAGCGTAATTTTGTACGGGCTGCGCGGGGTCGGTAAAACCGTTCTGCTGCAACGGATTCGACAGAATGCAGAAGCACAAACGTTTGTTTCGGTGGTCGTTGAGGCGCCGGAAGATCGTTCTTTGCCTGCCGTGCTTGGGCCAGCTCTCCGCGCCACCCTTATTCGGATGAATCTTGAAGCGAGAGCCACGCACTATTTGCATCGCGCACTCGGAGCTTTATCTAGTTTTGCCAAAGCGGCCAAAATCAAATATGGTGATGTTGAATTTAATATGGATTTTGACCCGGCCAACGGAGTCGCTGATAGCGGCGATCTTGAGTCGGATTTAATCGACCTGGTGAACGCCGTCGGGCAGGCTGCCAAAGAGGCAGAAACGGTTGTTGTGTTGTTTATTGATGAACTGCAATACATAGAAGAAACGCAGCTTGCCGCGCTAATTACTGCATTGCACCAAGCCAATCAATCTCAGCTTCCCATCACACTGATCGCTGCCGGGTTGCCGCAACTTCTTGGGCAGTTAGGCAAAGCCAAGTCGTATGCGGAACGGCTGTTTGAGTTCGTCCCGATTGCCGCACTACGGCCTGAACATGCCCGGCAAGCGCTTTGCGTTCCCGCGCAACAAGAAGGTGTTGAATTTGCAGATGACGCAGTCGCTGAAATTCTGCTCCGTACAGAGGGTTATCCGTATTTCCTTCAGGAATGGGGTAAGCACGCATGGAGAGAGGCTGCTCAATCGCCGATTACCAAGGATGACGCGGTTCGCGCAACCACCGTTGCGCTTGCCGAAATGGATGCCAGTTTCTTCCGTGTGCGTTTTGACCGCCTCACGCCAAGCGAAAAACGCTACATGCGCGCCATGGCAGAGATGGGGCCCGGGCCGCATCGTTCTGGTGATGTCGCTGCCCTACTCAAAAAGAGTGTCAATATTGTTGCGCCGATCAGAAGCAAATTAATTAAGAAGGGGATGGCCTACTGCCCCAACCACGGCGATATTGCTTTTACGGTTCCGCTTTTCGATGGTTTTATGCGCCGGACGATGCCCGACTTTGAAACCTAGCATTTTTCGAGCATCCGGCATCCAGATGCTCGAAAAATGCTCCCCGTTTCCGGGGAGCCTTGGTTTTCCCTGCTATGCCTTCAAAAAGCGCATGTTTGCAGGTACTTTGCCAGCGTACTCGAAGCCTTCCACCGTCAAAATCTGCTTGACGATTTCATCCTTCTTGCTTGCCATGATTTTGGCAAATTGCTTGTCAGCGTGCGCCTTCAAGCCAATTTGCTCGGCGACTGCCTCAATCTCGCTCTTGGTGAGCAATTCGAGATATTCCTTGCAAAGTGACCAATAGTCCTCAATTTTGACATTGAGCGCCGTCAGCAACTTCACCAGCAAATGCTCCTCGATGTGCTCGGCTGACGATGCGGCAATCAGCGTTTGCATCTTGGTAAGGACGACTTCGTCTTTACCCTTCAGCGCCTCGAAAATCTTGACCGGATCTGAACCGCAGTTCTCTCCGGTAATTTTTTCGAACGCTGTCACCATCTTGCTGCCGTTGGCATGCCGAACGTTTCCGGTCATGGCCAGCGTCAAAAGAACGTACAAGTTATCCTGCTTGTTCTCTGGTTTGACGAGGTGATGCAGCAAGGCACTGCGCCAAATCTTGACGCGGTACTCCTTGACCCGGTTGGGGTCTTGAACAGACGGCGCAGCTTTTGGCGTTGTCGTCTTTTCGCCGGAGGTGGCGGCGGTGGGTTTTCCCCCTTCCGTTTTCCCCTTGGCTTCTTTTGCCGCAACTTCAGCTGCTTTCGCAGCCTTGGCCTGCGCCTCCTGCTGTTCTTTGACCTTCGCCGCATTGCACGACGAATCAAAGCACAGCTTGGTATAGACGTTACCGATCTTGCCAGGCACGGCAGAGATCGCCGCGCCATAGTTTTTACAGGTCAGACAAGCTTTCGCCTGATCTTCCCCGACACCGGTTGCACCTTCTGCCACCAGTTTGATTACCGTGAAGTTTTCGCCGGGGCGGACAATCCGGATTTCCGGATATTCGTCTTTAAGCGATTCCTTCTTGGCGAGCAAGGCGGCTTCTGTTTTCTCTTCAAAACAGCTCCGGTTGGTGCAATGACCGTCCGAGATTGCCTCACTAAAAAGAGCCTGCTGATTGCCTGAGTTGTGAACACAACCGGCGCAGTCCTTTTTGTCGAAGATCGCTGACGCAAGTCCATTGGCCATTTTCTCGATTTGCCCTTTCAATTCCGCTACAGAGGGAAGCTCTGTCGCTTTCAGGAGCATTTCGAGTACCATCGGTTGTTTCTCTTTTGCCAATCCGGCGATCAGTTCAGCATGCCCGAGCAAAATCTTGCGCTCGTTCAGTGCCGTTCTTATCGTTTCATGGCAATTCATTAGCGCCAGACGCTTATCCAGCGTAGCACGCGTCCAGCCTAAGCGCCTGGCCGCTTCGTTGCGATCGCCCTCGCAATTCACGAGGATTTTCGCAGCGGCGGCCGCTTCTTCGGTTGGCGCCATGTTTGCCCGCTGGATGTTTTCGATCAAGGATGCCTCGTCGGCTTCCTCATCGCTCATTTCGCGGATCAAAGCCGGAATCTGGTATTCCGGGCCGTGAGCCTTCATTGCGGCCCGCCAGCGACGTTCTCCGGCGATGATCTGAAACTTGCCGTCTTCCAGGGGACGAAGCAGAAGGGATTGAAGAACTCCCTGCGCCTTGACCGATGCGATCAGTTCATTCATCTCCGTTTCGTCAAAATACGTACGGGGATTTCTCCCCTGTACGATTTCTCCGGCAGGAACGAAAATTTGGCTTGATGTTGCGATTGTTGCTGCTTGCATGGCAAATCTCCTAGTAAGGAGGGAACCATGCCCGAATCGGGAAATGGTTCCCGATAGGGTTGATACTGCAAAAATTCCGCCGAAGCGGTTATGAAATGCTGGTTTAGTCCAGCGACTCTGGTGTCCAGAACGGACGCGACAGGAAATGCGATATTACATGCCTGACTTAATCTCAAGCGGGCGCGACAGCCTTTGTCTTAGCTGGCGAGCGCTTTCCCTCGCCAGTAGCGGTTTTTACCGCCGCGTCACGCTTTTTTGCCAACTTGTCGCCATTTGCAATAATTCGCGCCTGAACTTCCGGCCGCTCTTTTGCAATAGACTCAGTGAGAGTTTTGAACATGATTTTCCTCGTTTTCTATGACCTTATCCAACGCCGCAAGCAGCCCTGGAAGACGTGTTGCGCTTATGTTGAGTATAGGACGCTGCCTAAGCTCTCGCAATGTACCGTAGTCGACAAACAAAATATTTCGTTTTACTACGGTAAAAATGATTACGAGATCTCGCTTTGGCCATCTCAAGTGCAGCTCATGCAGAGCATCTATATCATCAATATTTTGCGTGACTGAGACGTCTGTTTCGATGTAATCCCACGGCATCGCAGAAGAACGTTCGATGCCGCGCAACACCGTTTTTACCTTTTCGCGCTCACTTTCCGACAAGCTATCCAGCCAGATCTCAAAATCCTCGTCGAGTCGTAATTTCCAGCGTACGGGTAGTTCTGTGCCGGTTTTTTGCAAGTCGCATTTTTTCTTAATGGTTTGCACCATGCGATCTCCTTGAAGTTTCGCGGAGATTCCCTGGCAGGGAATTTTCCCCGCACGGGTTACTACTGCAAAAATTCCGCCGAAGCGGTTGAGAAATGCTGGTTTAGTCCAGCGACTCTGATGTCCCGAACGGACACGACAGAAAACACACGGCGCTGCGGCCTTAAAAATAAGGCGTGCGCATGGTGGTGCGTTCTCGGAAGATTTGGCCGTTTGGCCTTGATGAATGTTGCTGCTGCCTTGTTTTGTGTCGCGTAGCTACGACTGACTTATTTTGCTCTGCGGTTGTTTTGGCGTCAACTATTTTTCCCAAACAAACGTTGCGTTGCGGCCTATAGCGTTCAGCGATATTGCGCCAAAAACAAAACGCGCCTACACTTTTGCTATCCGCCAGCTGGGGCACAAACTAGCAGTTCAACTCGCCGCACTTTGCGGCACACCCATTCCAAGCAGAACCCAAGGAAACAGTCTCATGCCTATGTCGGCATCGGACTGCGCCTTTGCGCTCGTCGTATTTCTCGCCCCCTGTGGCAGAACGGTAGCTGGTCTCAACCGGGCATTGCGCCTAATCCAGCATTTCAAAACCCTCGCGGGAACGCTTTCCCGCTTTGGGGAAGCTCCGCGATTTTTTTCTAGGAGCAAAAAATGGAACAAGCAAAAAACGTATTCATCATGCGTCGACAATTCCAAGATGAAGAGCTGTCGCGCGAAGTAATTTGCGTAACGGCCGCACAAGAAACGCTAAAACGCGCCACTCAACAATCAAGCGTTTTGTGGGTTGATAGCGCTGTTCAGATCGCGCCACCGCTTACCGGCGTCAGATCCTTTGACAACGCGGCGGCGGCTGGCTACATCGGAATCGGTAACGTCTTCAGCAATGTGCAATACTCGTGCACCATGCGCTCACGTAACACGACGTTATGCAACGGCTTCGAGAGTCCAAAAGGTCGTCTGCAGAATTTCGATCTCAGCGGACTGCTCAACTACAACCTCGATGGTGTTATTCGCCAGGTTAAGGCGACTGACCTGTTTGAGGATACCAATGGCTATTGGTATGTTTTCCGGCGCTGTATCGGTACCGAACACATGGTTTACGGTGTTCTGGTAACCGATGAAGAGCACAACCTTGTTTTCCGATTTGATCGTGAAGATTTAGGGATGCTACGCACAGCGGCCGGGCACAAGATTCTTGATGCAATGGAGTTCTGCGTTACAAGCAAGGCATGGCAACACCGCCAGCGTGTTTATGTACAAACGGCGGCATAGGAGAAAATTATGACTTTCAAAGATTTTTTGATTCTAGTTCTGGGAATCGTGATTGGCACCATCCTGGCTGGCTTTGGATGGTATTTTTTTGCGTGCTGTACGGTGCTAGCGTCCTGGGTCGTTGTTTTCCCATTCTGTCATCGTTGAGAAACGAACGGACTATTTCTTTGTGACGTTTCAAGTCGCCCTAGACATTTTCGGATGCTGGGGCGATTTCTTTGCGCTCATATTTGATGAACTACCCAAACTTCAACGGCTGACTGTTCCCGTTACCGGCAAACTGTCCAGCCAATGCAATCCCGTCTCACTTACAAAACTGGCGTAGTCCATCGGTCGCTCTACAGCGGTTTCTTCATTTGGCAACACATAGGCCCAGGCACGCTGCGAAGTCTCGTCATAGACCAGTTTGAACAAACGTGTTGGCTTCCATACCTTGTTTTTTCCAACCGTCGAAAATCCCTTGTCGAAAATCGGGCCGGTGAAAACATACACGTTGCCGCGAGCACGTTGCACAAATTTTCTGACATCGGTTTCGATCTTGTTCCACGCTTTGCGATTATTGGTCGGGTCTTGCGGCACCATGTTGCTGAGCGCAAATGATTGTGCCATTGCGCGTTGGGTCGGAGCATCCGCCGCTGGCGCTTGGTGCCCCCTATCCACGGCAGGATCTTGCCCTCGATAGTCGTCCAGTTCGGCACGTCCCTCTTTCGGGATACGCGGATCGGCATAAAACTGATCCGTTCGCCTTTGGTCTTTTGCATTTTTTAACTGGTTTGCCGATAACCGTTCCACGACGACCAGCGGCGTTTTACTGGCCTGTGAATACAGCACCGCAAAGCTGTCCGAACACAGCGCCATCGGCTTCAGGTTCGCCGGAATTCGCTTGGGGTCTATGGGTTGAGCGGCCGGAAACATTTCGGCACAAGCGGCAAACGAAGCCCTTTTTTGCGCCGGAGAATAGAGCGCCAGCGCTTCTTCTCCCGTCAGCGCACCAGGGCGGTAGTCCTTTTTCCCGTTCGGCGTGACTTGCGATACGACAACATCAAACCAGGTTCGCGCTTCCGCGAGCCCCGACATGATCGTCAGTAGTACGGTGATACATAGAGCCAGTTTTCTGAAGTTTTGCATGATTAAGTCCTTCCTGTACGACGCCAACTGCGGATGAAAACAGCCTACAGGAGAGCTTCGCGTTTTCAAGAGCGTGCGGAAGCGCCATTTCGATGCGTTGGCGCATGGAAATGGCGCCTGACGCACCCGAAGGTGCGTCAGGCAAAACATCACTTGATGGTAATTTTTGTCCAACCGTTACAAGCCGGACAGAACTTCGATTTGTAACACCACGCCGGTTGATTTGCGCAGTGAGTGAACGCTCCAACTTCCGACATCCGGTCATTTGCCGGAATCGGGTTCGCTTTCGCGCAGTTGCCACATTTTTTTTCATCCATGATGACAGTCTCCAATCGTGTAACAACGCCTTCGTTTCCGAAGGCAGCAATGTTCGTTGCAGCTATTGCTGCGGTTATTTGTTCTGCGGTGAATTAACGCCGCAGTCGAAATCCGGAACGGACATCGTTGTTGATGCAAGACGATCTGAGACTGATTACG
This sequence comes from uncultured Propionivibrio sp., assembly GCA_964652915.1. Classification (GTDB taxonomy): domain Bacteria; phylum Pseudomonadota; class Gammaproteobacteria; order Burkholderiales; family Rhodocyclaceae; genus Propionivibrio. The sequence continues at coordinate 6,756 of CAZZDF010000036.1, forward strand.
TATGACTTTAGCATTTGCGTTACTCCAAAGAGTAGCGGCGCATGCTCCCAACGAGGAGCAATACCCCGCTGGGTTTGGTGAGATTTCCCTTTGGCCAGAAAGAGGCCGTAAGGATGGTGGAATGCTGCTTAACCTGCAGCTCGGTACTTTCCGCACGGCAATCGTGAGGCAAAGAAAGACAGACTCATGCCAAAGAGATACCTGGCACAAATCATTATTTGAATACGGAGACGAGAGTCTTTGCGGATCGCGATAAAACACGATCATGCTGGCTTGTTGAGTCGGTAACGCCAGCTACCGATGCTTCAATTTATACCTGTTTTTGATCTTTTTCAAGGCTGATGTTGCGGCTGCAGCACTTCCGGAAAAACCGCCGTTCCGTGCGCTTCCGCCAAGCTGCGCGCATGCCGCACTCGTTCAACTTCCAGCTGCTCCTCGATTTCTTCCTGCAATGCGTTGTCGATGCCTCGCCACGTATTTTTTCCCGCGTGCTTTGCCGCATAGAGACGTTGATCGGCGGTCTTAAACAGTTTCTCTGTCGATGCCGAACCACCCCCAAAAATTGCTACACCGATCGACGCACCTACCGTCACTTCCCCGGCGCTCGTCGTCATTGGCGAGGATATGGATCGGATGATTTTCGACGCGACCTTTCCGGCATCTTCCGTTTTCGATAATTGCCCCAGGATGCAACAAAACTCATCACCGCCCAGTCTTGCGCAAAAGTCCACTTCCCGTACCGACGCTTGCAAGCGTTCCGCCGTAATTCTCAACACCTCGTCGCCAACATCGTGACCGTAAATGTCATTGATTGCCTTGAATCCATCGAGATCCATCAACAGTAACGCATTCACATCGTTATGCCGGCGCGCGTGCTTGATGTGCAGGTCAAACACGATTTCAAAATGCGCTCTGTTGGAAATCCCCGTCAGTCCATCACGAATGGCGCGACTCGTTGCGTTAACAATCGCCGTCTTGAGCTGAGACACGTCCGTAAGGATCGCCAGAAAAAGCCCCTCTTCTATCGGCGACACTACAACATCATGTTCCAGCCAGCGTCCCTTCCCCAGCTCGGCAGACTCTCCGTGCCATCCCTTGTTGCCAAATATCCGATCCCAAAACGCCAGCAAAGCTGAAGGATTGTTTTCTTCCATCCAGCGAATGAACCCCGGTGTTTTTGCCTCCCCGAATCGCTTTTGATAGTACGGATTCGCCCATAGCAAAGCGCCGTCACGTTGAAAAATGACGGCGCTCGTATCCAGACCAGACAGGAGGTTTTTTACCGGTTCCACAGCGATCGGAATTATTTACTTTAGCGGGGCGCATGAATCGCCCGGCCGTTTCAAGATTTGCACTTCGACGACCGGCACCGAAATCGGCATTGCTGCCGCCTCCTGATCTCCGATCTCCGCGCACGTTTTCGGCGCAAGGCCGACGTTTCCCCGTTCCTCGGGGTACGCGTACAGGTTGCGAGATGCGTTCTCATCTCGCTGCATGATGTTGCCACAGGCACAGCGCAGTACGTCCAGTCGCTTCTTCGACATCTCCTTGTGAATCTCACCGCACACTGAGCAAATCTGGCTGCTCGGATAGAAGCGATCTGCTTCGATGAGCTTGCGCCGCTGCCAGTCCGCCTTGTAGGCGATCTGGCGCAGGAAGTCGCCCATGCCGGCATCCGCTGTCGCACGGGAATGCAGCTTGGACTTCATCATGCCGGCGACATTGAGTGACTCGACCACGAGCGTATCCGCCTGCCGCACCAGAGCGCAGGTAGCCTGGTGTGCGACGTTCTTGCGGATGTTCGCGATCTTCTGGTGCAGACGGGCGACCCGGCGCTTGGCCGCTTCGCGGCGCTGGCTGCCCTTGACGCGACGGCTCACTCGCCTCTGATAGCGGCGCAGTTGCGCCAGCCGTTTTTCCAGTGCCTTCGGGTTTTCGAAGAGGATCACCTTCTCGCCGTCGAAGGCCGTCGCCAGTGTCTTGAGCCCCATGTCGATGCCAATGCGCTCAACCTTCGGAATCTCGTAAGCAGGGCGTTCGCACTCAAACACGCTCGACAGGTACCACTTGCCCGCCTCACACCAGACGCGGCTCGACAACAACCGACCTTGCGGCTGATCGCCGCAGCGATAGCGGACTTCGCCGAGCTTCGGTAGCTTCACCTTGCCGTCGCAGAATTCAGTGGTCTGATTGACCATGTACACTGAGAATTGGCGCTGGAACTTGCCCCGGAACTTCGGGCGCTTGGCGCGCTTCTCGAACCAGTTCTTGAAGGCGCGCTGCATATCCTCGCACAGCGCGAGAATCGCGTGCGCGGGGATGTCTTTCATCCACGCCGTTTCCGGGCGATGCTTGAGGCTCACCATGAAGGACTGCAAGGCCGATTTCTTCGGCCACTTGCCGACCTCATCGCGCTGCTTGAAGCACCATTCCAGCGATTCGTTCCAGATGCGGCGCAAGCCGCCCTGCCAGCGACGTACCGAGGCCGCCTGCTCGCGATTGAGATACAGGCGGGACACGATGGCGCGGGAAACGAATTCGCTCATGCCGTCAGTGCATTCCACGGCAAGCTGCGGCCAAAGCAGGCACCGAGGACGGTATCGAACCGTTCCTGCCGGCCCATGTGACGCATGTTCCAATGCGCCGCCACTTCCCTGAGATAGCGGTCAGCATGCTTGATCGAGAACCCGTGCCAGACGCCCGCAATCGCCCGCTTGATCGTCGCATTGAAGGATTCGACAGTGTTGGTGTGCGCACAGGCAACCGCCAACGGATCGCGCCGGCTCCATTCGCCCGACGAATGATTGACGCGCAGATGCGCCGGAAACCGGCGACCAATCCACTTGTAGGCCGGCAGTTCGTCAGTGACCAGCACCGCTTTCGGGTGCAGCCACTGAAATACCGCTCCGGCGATGATGCGCCCCGAATGCGTACGTCCCTTGCGGGCCTTGGCGCGGCCATTGCGCTCGACGGCAGTGACCGCCATCATCTTGCGCGAACCGCCACGGCCCTTGGGCTGGTCGTCATCCTTGTCGCGCTTCGATGCGGCCGTCTTGCGCCGCTTGCCGCCGATGTACGTTTCATCCACTTCGACGATGCCCTTGAGCGTTTCATCGCCATCCGTCATGAGTTGCCGGATGCGATGACAGAGGAACCAAGCTGTTTTGTATGAGATGCCGAGTTGGCGCGCAATGACTGCTGCCGATACGCCCTTGCTGGAGGTGGCGATGAGGAATATCGCCAGAAACCACTTGCGCAAAGGCAGATGCGTGTGATCCATCGGCGTGCCTGTCGTCACAGAGAACGCCTTGCCGCAAGCGCTGCAAGTCCAGACGCGCGATTCCGCCATCTTCCACGCTTCATCGATAGCCCCGCACTTGTCGCACACCGGGCCATGCGGCCAGCGCTTCGCGGCGAGATAGCCCACGCATTGCTTCTCGGTGCGGAAGTGACGGGAGAATGTGTCGATATCCATATGCAAACAACGCACTGGCGGGCGTTTGGTTGACGTCAACATTGCGGAGGTAAATAGTTCCCACAGCGATTACGACAGGTCTGAGTGGCGTATCACCTGCCCCATGGAATTTACCGCTTGAGTACCCAGCGTCCTGTCCACAATCTCCTGTTGAATAAGGTGCGCAATGACTTTCTTCATCGACGTCGAATGCTGCTCCTCATTTTTGTCGTATTGCATCTGTAGCCGCTCCGGCCTATCGATATACTTGGAGAATTGCTGTTGTTGGTTAAACAGCAATTCCGGCGCTATCGCAAAGCCGGTTTTATCTTTCCGTGGCAGACGAATTTGGCAGATTACACCGACCAGCGTTGTCGCAAGGGCTTCCGCGCGAGACCGATACTCATCTTCGCCAAAGAATCCCAATATTTTTTGAACAGTGGATACCGCCGTATTGGCATGAATCGAGGCCATGACAAGATGGCCGGATTCTGCCGCCAGAAGCGCTGCGCGCGCCGTTGGTGCGTCCCGAATTTCCCCGATGAGGATAATGTCTGGACTCTGCTGTACCGCGTCCTCTACCCCTTCCAGAAAGGTATTCACATCGACGCCCACTTCGCGCAAGGTTACGATTCCCTGCTTTCGCCGGTGAATATATTCAATCGGACGCTCGATGGTAATGATATGCGATTGTCGCGTGCTATTGATCTCGTCAACCATCGACGCCAATGTCGTGGTTTTGCCAGCCCCAGTCGGTCCCGATACCAGAATAATGCCTCGTGACATGCTGGTCATCAATTTAAC
>CAZZDF010000037.1:0-10999 GCA_964652915.1 uncultured Propionivibrio sp.
CGCGCCGCCCGGCAACAAGGCGCGCAAGTCGCGCTGGTGGCAGTTCCCGAACTTTCCCTGCTTGGCGCCCTGACCAGAGCACCGTCCGACTCGCCGATCTATGAGGAACTCGGCGACGAGGAAAACATCCCGGTAATCGACAAAGTGTTTTCCGAAATCCTGAGCCAGCCCGAACTCTGCGCCGACCAGATCCACCCCAACGCCAGGGGCTATCAACAAATGGCTGAGGGCATTTATCAAAGCCTCGTCAAAACCGGGCTGACCAAGTAATCGCCAATGAACAGCGAAGAACTCAGCGCCTGCCTCATCTTCATCCGCGAAGCCGAACGCCTGAAAAACATCCAGCGCAGCGCGCACACCTCAACCGGCAAGCCAGAGAGCACCGCCGAACACACCTGGCGGCTATGCCTGCTGGCCATGGTGTTCGAATCCGAATTTGCCGGAATCGACTTTGCCAAACTGCTCAAAATTTGCGTTATTCACGATCTGGGTGAAGCGATCAGCGGCGATATCCCGGCGGTCAAGCAGGTCAATATGCCAAACAAATCGGCACAGGAACGCGCCGATCTCGTCACCCTGCTCACACCGCTACCGGACACCCTGCAAATGCAGTTTCTCGCACTGTGGGACGAATACGAAACCGCCGCCAGCCCCGAAGCACGCCTTGTCAAAGGACTGGACAAGATCGAAACGATCATCCAGCACAACCAGGGCAAAAACCCGGAAGACTTCGACTACGCTTTCAACCTCCACTATGGCCAGCAACAAATGGCCGCGCACCCGCTGTTTGGCCGGATTCGCGCGCTGATCGACGCCGATACCGAAAAGCGGCATTGCGAAACCTTGCGCACCGTGTAAAGAATCATAGTGATCCAATCCCAATACCGTGTGCGCAAGCGGAATTTGCGCTTGCTATTGCTCCCCCAAACTCAGCGCCGAGGGCCTGCGCGGTTGACGCCGCCGTTACGGTTTGTTACGCCAACCCCTGCCGCGCCAACATTCCCGGCAGCTCCGGGCTGGTTAATCCCCGGGTCAACGACCCCCACTCCCGGGGCACCGACACCAACACCTGCAGCACCGACATTGCCAGCAGCCCCAGGTTGGTTGATCCCCGGATCAACCACACCCACGCCTGGCGCCCCGACACCGACGCCAGCCACCCCTGCCGGGCGGGCAACACACCCCTTAGGCACGCCCACTGATTTGCAATAGACTACTGCACTCGCCGGCATCGCGGAAAAACCAAAAGCCAAAGCCAAGACGGAAGTTACAAATAAGCGCTTCATCATTTACTCCCTCACAATAAACGCCGATAGGGGCGAATCACCACTCCAAAATGCAGTCTAGCGCCATTCGGCCGAAATGCTCATCCGGTACGCCCAAAAAGCTTGAAACAAGCGCCGACCTGCAACCAAAATGTAGACAGGAGCCTTCCAACGACACAGCACTTTAAACACCACCACACCCAGCCACCGAAGCATACGCCATCTCTGGTATTGTTTCGCTCTAGCCAACAAAGTAAAGATTCGCCATGACCTACGATGTCGTTGACGCTCAAATTTCCCCAACCGGTCGCCTGGAAGTTCTTTCCCGCGCGGAAATCAACAATCTGCTGGATCGCGGCCACGATGGTTTGCATGACCTGTTCCGCTGTTGTTGCCTGGCCGTGCTCAATTGCGGCAGCGAACTCGACAACAGCAACGAACTGCTGGAGCGCTACCAGAGTTTCGACATCAAGCTGATCAGCCGCGAGCGCGGCATCAAGCTACAAATCACTGGCGCGCCGGCCACCGCTTTTGTTGACGGAAAGATGATCGTCGGTATTCAGGAACACCTGTTTGCCGTTCTGCGCGATGTCATCTATCTCGGCGACGAAATCCGCGGCAATCCGAAATTCGACCAGACAACCTCGGAAGGCATCACCGATACGGTATTCCATATTTTGCGGCACGCCGGCACGCTACCGCCAACCCCCAATCCCAATCTGGTCGTCTGCTGGGGCGGACATTCGATCAACCGCGAGGAGTACCACTACACCAAGCGCGTCGGCTACCAACTGGGCCTGCGCGAACTGAACATCTGCACGGGTTGCGGCCCTGGCGCCATGAAAGGCCCGATGAAAGGCGCCGCGATTGGTCACGCCAAACAACGGGTTGCCGGACGCTATCTCGGCTTTACCGAACCGGGCATCATCGCCGCCGAATCGCCCAACCCCATCGTCAACAAGCTGGTCATCTTCCCGGATATTGAAAAGCGCCTGGAAGCCTTTGTCCGCGCCGGACATGGCATCATCGTCTTCCCCGGCGGCGCCGGAACCGCCGAAGAAATCCTCTACCTCCTTGGCATTTTGCTGCACCCGGACAACGCGGGCCTCCCCTTCCCGCTCATCTTTTCCGGGCCGAAAAGCGCCGAAGCGTATTTTCAACGCATCGACGAATTCATCGGCAAAACCCTCGGCGTCGAGGCTCAACGGCTATACAAAATCATCATCGACAACCCGGAGGAGGCCGCTCAGGAGATCAAGATCGGCCTGCAGCTCGTTCGCGATTTCCGCAAAGCCCGCCATGACGCCTACAACTTCAACTGGCTGATCAAGATCGCCAACGAGTTCCAGATGCCCTTTGTCCCCACGCATCAAAACATGAGCACACTCAAGCTCCACAAAGACCAGCCGAGCCATCTGCTCGCCGCCGACCTGCGCCGCGCCTTTTCCGGCATTGTCGCCGGCAACGTCAAAACCGATGGCATCCGGCAAATCGAAACGCACGGCAGCTTCGAAATCCACGGTGAAACATCGATCATGGAGCCGCTGGACAATCTCCTCGCGTCCTTCGTCGAGCAAAACCGGATGAAACTCGGAGGAAAAAAATACAATCCGTGCTACCGGATTGTCAGCAAATAACACGCGGCAACCGTCACCCATTCCGGCGTTCAGTAAGGCCAGAACGGGCGTCAGGCCGTGCATAACGGGCAAGGAAAAGCCAAGATCCTTCACCTCCGCTTGCAGCAGCGTGCCGCGTAAAACACCCCCATAAAATTGAAATTGTTGCTGAAAAAATCCAGCAGAAAGAGCTATGATTCTCTGACGTACATGAGTACGCGAACATCATTTTTTACGGAGAGCAATCATGAAAAAAGCGAAATCATTGCTGCTTGTCACTGCGCTTCTTGGTTCTGCGTTCCTTGGTGGAGGAACGAGTTGGGCTGCCGACCCGGTGATCGTCAACGTTGATGCAGAAAATCCGCCTTTCATGTTTGCTTCCGGAGGAAAACCCGCTGGCGTTTATCCTGCGGTCATTTCCGCGGCCTTTGCCAAAATGAACGTTCCGTTGAAACTGGAAGCCAAACCCTGGAAACGCGTCATCTCAGAAATTGACGAAGGCAAAGCCGGCGTTGGCGGCATCTACAAGAATGACGAACGCGCCAAGAAGTACGATTACAGCGGCCCGATCATTTCGGAAAACCTCGCCGTCTACTCGCACAAAGACAAGCCCATCGAATACAAGGCGATCGCCGACCTGCATGGCAAAAAGGTAGGAGTCATTGCCGGCTGGAGCTATGGCGACGAGTTCGACGCTGCCAAAAAAGGCGGGAAAATCACTGTCGAAGAAGTCACAAACGACGAAAAAAATCTGCGCAAGCTAGAAGAAGGCCGTCTGGACGCGGTCATTGCCGTCGAAGACGCTGCCAAACCGATCATTAGCAGCCGCAAGCTCGGCAACATCGTGCAAGCCAAGCAATTGCTCGCCTCGAACAAGTCCTACCTGGCCTTCAACAAGAGTACCAACCAGACCGCACTGCTTGATCAATTCAGCAAAACGATCGCCGCCATGCGCGATGACGGCTCGCTGGACAAAATCGTGGTTGAAGCGCTGGCCGGAAAATAATCGCTTGCCAGCACACCCGACAGCAACGAAGAGCACATCATTGCTTTAAAAACCGCACAAGGTAGCGGTTAGCCAAGGGGCATCGCCAGAATCATTCGCGGCGGTGCCTATTCTATTTTTTACCGATAAACAAGCGCTGTGCGATTGCGCAAGCAATACGCACCACGCCTCAAAATGGCGCGCAAACTCTGTCAATCCTGTTTCGTCAGCTCCAGTTTTCCTGTATCAAACCCTTTGCGCGCCAGCCTTTCCAGTAGATCGTCGTAGGCCCGCTTATCGACTGAGGGCGCTCGCGACAAAATCCAGAGATACTCCCGCTTCGGCTCACTCACGGCGACCAACTGGTAATCCGCGTCAAGATCGATCACCCAGTATTTGCCCCAGACAGCCGGGATGAATGACAACCAGGCCGGCGCAAAACGGACCTCCAGTTTCGGTGAGGTGGGCTCCCCGACTTGCCGGGCAACGCCAACTGCTTCGGTTACCCCCCCCTCTTCGAGACGGCACGCATTCACGACCTCGACATTGCCATCCGCCTTAAGCGTATAGCGCGCCTTGGTATGACCTGCACATTTCCTCTGAAACCAGTTCGGGAACTTGGCGATTTCGTACCAGGTGCCCATATAGCGCGGCACATCAAGCGCTGCAATGGTGGTCAATGCACTGTCGCCGCCTGCCGCTGTGCGATCCGCCGGAACCTCAACTGCGGTAGCGCCCAAGGAAAAGAGCCCGAAAATGGCCGCCATGATTTTCGCTTTCATCAAGTCACTCACGATCACTGAATGTTCATTTCGACCACAACCATCAAAACTGGTTTCAAATTACCCGGCGTCGCTTGCGTCTGGCGGCTATGCTTTATCATGACTGATACATTTTGCACCGCCCGGAACTTGCCATGACCGAACATACCCCACTCTCCGATTTACGTAAAAGCTATGAACAAGGCGCGCTGGAGGAACACGAAACCGCCAGCGAACCGCTGATGCAGTTTCAGGAATGGCTCTCGGAAGCGCTCCGGCGCGGCATTCCCGAGCCGAACTCGATGACCGTGGCCACTGTCGGCGAAAACGGCCGCCCGTCGTCGCGCCCGGTACTAATCAAGGCCTGCGACGAGCGTGGCATCGTCTGGTTCACCAACTACAACAGCCGCAAAGGGCGGGAACTGGCCAACACACCCTTTGCCGCGCTGCAATTTCATTGGGTGGAACTGGAACGCGTGGTACGCATCGAAGGAGCGGTGGAGAAAGTCTCGGAAGAGGAATCGGACACCTATTTTGCCAGCCGCCCGCTTGCCCACCGCATTGGCGCCTGGGCCTCGCCGCAAAGCCAAGTCATCGCCGGACGCAGCACGATTGTTGCCCGCGCCGCCGAATTTGGCCTCAAGTTCGGCCTGCACCCGCCCCGCCCACCGCACTGGGGCGGCTACCGGCTAAAGCCCGACTACTGGGAATTCTGGCAGGGCCGCCCGTCGCGCCTGCACGATCGCATCGCCTATCGCCTGCAAGCCGACGGCCAATGGCTCAAGGAACGGCTGGCGCCCTGACCCATCAGCGACCTATCTCGCCCAAAGACCTTATGGCTTCTTGGCGAGATAATGCATGCACGGCAGCCCGGAGGCTTCGAGCACATCGAGCATCGGCTGGCGCTGGCTCTTGAAGCCCAAGGTGCGGCAGCCGTATCGAAAATGACTGTCGTGCGTGATGTAGTAATGGACGCAGCGGTTACAGCGCGGCATCTGGTCAAAAACGGGCTTCGGCAAATCCATGACCAAGGCCTAATCCACAACACCCGCATCAAACACACGTTCGCACTCCCGCATCATCGACATCCCGAGTTCAGACGGGTAATTCGGATCGAGCGCTTCCATCATCTCGTGCGCCGTGTATAACCCGGCTTCGCGGGAGAGGGATTCGGCAATTTGCCTCGCCAGTTGGTCGCTCAAAGCCGACAAGTGTTTTCGTTCAGCAAGCGGCAGGCTGCGTTTCGATCGCGTCAGCCAATCAGCCACCAGACTGGCGCCTTGCGCTTCCGTCAGCCATTGGCCGTGTTCGTAATGAAGGGACAAACGTTCGGCCAAGAGCGCAAAAATCAGCGCGACGCGTGCGCCGCGACCCGGCGCTGTCGGTTCAGCAGCCGTTTCAAAACCCATGGGCCGAAATCCCGACAAAACGTTTTGGATAGCGCATGACCCCGCTTAGCACTGGCTACGCCGAACCGCCGCCTGAATACGCTGGACGGTTTCTTCGACTGGCGCATTCCTGCGCACTTCCAACCCAAGGTCACGGGCAATCGCATTGATCCTGGCCGGATTCAAAGGCATTCCGCCTTTATCGATCGCCGCAAGGACGTCCTTTGCCCGCGCAAGCTCCGAAGGCAAAGCAGGGCAGTTTGAAAACAGGCTTTTCAGCCACTTTATTGGATTGTTCGATTTAGGGCGGATAACCATCGGTAACCTGCTAATAGAGTCTCGTCACTGACAAGTCTTCTTTTAGCACAAATCGCCGCATTCGCTCATACTTGATTATCAGCAAAGCCACCGGAGAAGAAAGATGAACATCACATCCAGCGCATTCGCACACAATGAGTCAATGCCCGCCTTGTTCACCTGCGAAGGCGAAAACATTTCGCCACCACTGGCCTGGAATAACGTCCCCGAGGGCGCTAAAAGTCTGGTGCTGATGGTAGACGACCCCGACGCACCCGACCCGGCTGCGCCGCGAAGAATCTGGGTGCATTGGTTGCTGTATAACCTGCCGGCCAACTGTGCCGGCTTGCCGGAAGCCGTCGCAACGCTACCCGCGGGAACAAAAGAAGGACTCAACGACTGGCAGCGCACGGGCTACGGCGGCCCGTGCCCACCGATTGGGCGACACCGCTACTTCCACAAACTCTATGCACTTGATTGTGTGCTACCTGATCTGGGTACGCCGACCCAAAAGGTTTTGGTACAGGCCATGCAGGGGCACATCATGGCCGAGGCACAACTGATCGGCACTTATCAGAAAAAAGGACGCTGATCCCGCCCGCACCGGTAGCCAAAAAGGCGACACACTCAACGGCGAGCACTCAAACGCTGCCCTCCGCGCACACTGGCTTTTCTTCTCCAGCACGCCGGCAGTCGCAAGGCTGACTCGTCCACCGACGGTGCGTAAAAGATCTCCTGCGCTTGCGCCCAACGAAGACGTTCTTCTTGCGATACACCGGCGATCATTTCAAACAGTCTCTGGATGCGATTCATGGCAACTCACTCCTTCGGTTGTTTCTGTGTTGAAGAAGCTCATTATTACCGATAACTGTACGTATGTACAGTATTTTTTAAAACAACTGAGTTGCGCGAACAAACGGGCTTTCGCGCGCTCTGCCGAACGGTAAAATTTCCCGCTTCGCACAAACCGGAAAGCGACCCCGATGCGCCCGAAATCGACGACAAACTACCTTGCCGGCTATCCGCCCGCACTGGTTGAAGAAGTGCAACAGTTGATCGCTGAAAGCCGGCTGGCCGACCTGCTGCTAAAAAAGTATCCGCTGACGCATACGATCCGTACGGACAAGGCCCTCTATGACTACGTGCAGGACCTCAAAAGCCAGCATATGCGTAATGCCGGGCAAATTGCCGTGGTGGCTTTCGATGGCACGCTGCAGGTGCTGCGCAATGCGCTCGGTTTGCACACCGCGATCTCACGAGTGCAGGGGAGCAAGCTCAAGGCCAAGCGCGAAATCCACGTCGCCGCCCTCTTCAAAAACGCGCCGCCGGAATTCCTGCGCATGATCGTCGTGCATGAACTCGCGCACCTCAAGGAACGCGAGCACGACAAAGCCTTCTATCAGCTGTGCCGGCATATGGAACCCGACTATCACCAGTTGGAGTTCGACCTGCGCTGTTACCTCAGTTATCTTGAGGCCTCAGGGCTGCCGTTATGGTCGACAGCCCCAGCAGACGCAGCAAAGTAAAGAAAACCTGCGCGTTAATCTTCCAGCGCGCGCACTTTTACCGTTTTGCCTTTCACCTTGCCATTGGCCAGTTTGCGCACAGCTTCACGGGCCAGTTCGCGGGCGACGGCGACATAGGTTGATTGATCGGTGACGGTAATTTTGCCCACCTGCTCGCGCGTAAATGGGCGTTCGCCGCCCGCCTCGCCGGTGAGCGCGCCCAGAACGTCGCCGGGACGGATTTTTTCCTTGCGCCCGCCGAGAATCTGCAAGGTCACCATCGGCGGCACCAAGGGGGCGTCATTGCCGCTCTGCAACGAACCCAGGCCATGCCACTCCGGTTCGCTATTCGTCATTTCGGCGATCGCGGCGACGCGCCGCCGATCCGCCGGACTGCACAGACTGAACGCCCAACCGTCCTCATCGGCACGACCGGTACGGCCAATGCGATGGATGTAGATTTCCGGATCGGGCGTGATATCGACATTGATCACCGCCTCAAGCTGGGCGATATCCAGCCCGCGCGCGGCCACATCGGTCGCCACCAGCACCGAGCAACTGCGGTTGGCAAACTGGATCAACACCTGATCGCGCTCGCGCTGCTCCAGATCACCGTGCAAGGTTAAGGCGTAAAAGCCCTGCGCATGCAGCACGTCGAGCAACTCCCGACACTGCTGCTTGGTGTTGCAAAAGGCCAGCGTACTCACCGGGCGATAGTGTTTCAGCAGGATGCCGACCGCCTGCAAGCGCTCATCGTGCTTGATTTCGTAAAAACGCTGGCGGATCTTGCCTTCCTCATGTTGCTCCAGCAGTTTGACTTCCTGCGGTTTGCGCATGAACTGGCTGGCCAGCCGCTCGACGCCTTCCGGATAGGTCGCCGAAAACAGCAGGGTCTGGCGCCCGGCCGGGCATTGCCTGGAGACATAGGCGATATCGTCATAAAAACCCATGTCGAGCATGCGATCCGCTTCATCGAGCACCAGCGTATTGAGCGCATCGAGCTTCAGATGGCCGCGCTCCAGATGATCCATGATGCGCCCCGGCGTCCCGACCACAATGTGCGCCCCGTGCTCCAGGCTGTCGCGCTGCGGGCGCAAAGTCGAACCGCCGCACAGGGTAATAATCTTGATGTTGTCTTCCGAGCGCGCCAGTCGGCGGATTTCCTGCATCACCTGATCGGCCAGTTCGCGCGTCGGGCAGAGCACCATGGCTTGCACGGCAAAGCGACGCGGATTCAGGTTAGTCAGCAGCACCAGCGCAAAGGCAGCCGTCTTGCCGCTGCCGGTTTTCGCCTGCGCGATCAGGTCGTGACCTGCCAGCGCAACCGGCAGACTGGCCGCCTGAATCGGCGTCATCGTCAAGTATTCGAGCTGCTCCAGCGTCACCTTCAAGCGCGGCGACAGCGGCAAATCGTTGAAAGAGCGCCCGCTGGAACTGGCGGCGGGCGAAGAGGCGGGTTGTGTAGTTTCGGTCATGCGTAATTATCCCCGTCTCCACACCATCCTGCCTGAAAATATTGCACCCATTTTTACGCCATAGCGATAGGATTCGTCCCATATCATGGTCACGGCAATGACCCACTCCAACTATTTAATCGGAGACAGATCAATGACGGTCCGATCGCTTCAATTACTGGCGGCGATTGCCATCGCGACACAACTCACGGCCTGTGACAGACCGGCGGCCCCCGTCTGGCAGGGCTATGTAGAAGGCGAATACCTTTATCTCTCGGCACCACAGGCGGGTTATCTGAAAACGCTCGATGCACTGCGTGGAACGCGTGTCGAAGCCGGACAAGCCCTTTTCGCCATCGCCACCGATCCGGACGCACAAGCGCTGGCCGAAGCCGAAGCGCGCACGGGCTCGGCCCGCGAAAAAGTCGAAAACCTCAAAGAGCCGCACCGCGCGCCGGAAATCGCCGCCCTGCAAGCCAATCTGCAAGCCGCACTGGCCAACCAGCGGCTGGCCAAAACGCGTCTGCAACAACAGGAAGCGCTGGCCAAGGACAACTTTGTTTCACAGGCGGCGCTGGATGAAGCACGTAGCGCCTTTGAACAGGCCACCGCGCAAGTCGAAGCCAGCCGCCAGCAGCTCGCCAGCTACCGTGCCACGCTGGGCCGCGAATCCGAAGTACGTGGCGCCGAAGCCGACGCACAGGCCGCTGCTGCCGTCGCCGCGCAAAAGCGCTGGATCGTCGAACGCAAATCGGTCGCTGCACCCGAGGCCGGTGTCGTGGCCGAAACCTACTACCGCCCCGGCGAATGGGTGCCGGCCGGCGCCGCTGTGGCCAGCCTGCTACCGGACACTCGACGCCGCCTGCGCTTTTATGTCCACGAAACCGAACTGGCCGCGCTCAAGCCGGGAATACCCGTTGAAGCCAGCTGCGACGGCTGCGCTTCGCCGATTCGCGGCACCATCGACTTCATCGCCCCGCAGGCCGAATACACGCCGCCCATCATCTACAGCAAAGGCAGCCGCGAAAAGCTGGTCTTCCGCATCGAAGCCGCCCCCGACCCACGACAAGCCGCCACGCTAAATCCCGGCCTGCCGGTCGATGTAAGGCTGACGGGCAAATAAAATGGACTCCGCTCGGCTGGTCATTGACGTCACCGGAATCAACAAGCACTTTGGCGACAAACACGTCGTCAAGGATCTAGCTTTGCAGGTGAAGGAAGGCGAGATTTTCGGCTTTCTCGGCCCCAACGGCAGCGGCAAAACAACGTCCATCCGCATGCTCTGCGGCCTGCTGACGCCGGATAGCGGAAGCGGCACCTGCCTTGGCCTCAACGTACTGACCGAAAGCGCGGCCATCAAGCGCCAGGTCGGCTACATGACGCAAAAATTCTCGCTGTGGGACGACCTCTCCATCGGCGAAAACCTCGACTTCATTGCCCGCATGTTCGGCATGCCGAACCGCCGCGAAGTGGTCGATCAAACGCTGGAAACGCTTGGCCTGACCACCCGGCGCAAGCAGCTGGCCGGCAGCCTCTCCGGCGGCTGGAAGCAACGTCTGGCGCTTGCTTCCTGTCTGCTGCACCAACCGAAACTGCTGCTGCTCGACGAGCCCACCGCCGGCGTCGACCCCAAGGCAAGGCGTGACTTCTGGGAAGAAATCCACCGTCTCTCGGCCGCCGGCATCACGGTACTCGTCTCCACGCACTACATGGACGAAGCCGAACGCT
>CAZZDF010000038.1:0-10901 GCA_964652915.1 uncultured Propionivibrio sp.
GATGTTTGCCAGACCCCCGCGCCACCGTCGCCATCGCCGGTGCCGATTCCCTATCCCAATATAGCCATGCCGATGATGGGGACACCGCCTGTCGCAACGGTTCTCGTAGTCGGTGCTCCTGCGCTGAACCTGTCTTCCAAGATTCCCATGAGCCAGGGTGACGAAGCCGGCGTGGCGATGGGGGTGGCGAGCGGACAAATCATGGGGCAGGCAGCCTTTGTTACTTCCAGCATGAAAGTCAGCTTTGGCGGAAGTCCTGCGGTTCGCCTGGGCGACAGCACCACGCAGAATAATAACAACGCGGTCGGTACGGTGGCCGTGCCGAGTCAGGCGGTTGTCATGATCATGAGCTAAGAAGGAGAAACGATGAAAACCGTATGGATGACCGCGCTCGGGCATGAGGAAGCCAGCGCTTCGCTCGTCTCTTCCACTTTGATTGGCTATGGGCTGGCGTGCAAAGGCCACTTCTGGGTCGATGCGCCGGAAAAGATGGCATGGAAGGAAGCGCTCGGAGAACTGCTCAAGGAGCGCGCCGATGTGTGGTTGATTCTGGCTAATGCCGCTGAGTTGGCCAAGCCGACGGTGCGTTATGGCCTTTCGTTGTTTGCGGCGGCACTGGCAGCCGAGCGTGGCGCGGCTTTTCCGATCATGATTCTTGATCCGGGAACGGGCTTGGTTTTACCCGATCGACTGGTCGCAGCAACGGTGCTTCCGCTCGCGCTGCCGAGTTGGCCGGCCAAGGTTGTCGCCAAGGCGAACATGCCGGCGAGTGGGCCAGCAGCGGCAGAATATCGACTCAACGTTTTGGGTAACGAACAACTGGGGCAGTGGTTCGAAATCGGTCCAAGCGCGGCGACGTGGTCTGGTGTCGTTTTTGGCGTATGCGGTGAAAAAGCGAAGATCAATTTTCAGGCGGTCGGCCCGGCCGGAAAACTCCCTGAAAAGGCGGTGCTGGAGTATGCCCAGGAGGGCTTGAAACTTGAAGTTGGCGGGCGGGAGTTTACCGCCTGGGCCGTGCGTAACAGCGTCGATACCGCGACTTCCTATTTTGCCCGCGTCGAGGGTTGTCCTGAAGCCATCCTGATGATGCCTTATCCCGATGAGGATGCGGCCGAGGCGACCGTGCTCGCGCTTGTTTAAGCGCGTTCCCGAGGGATTGCGGGAGCCGATTTACCGTCGATTCGTCGCCCCGGCTTTCGCCGGGGTGATGAGGATCTTAGCGTTTCTTTGAAGTCTATTGCAGACGCTTGTCCTGCTTGGGCTCGACGACCGTTATCGGTAACTCGTCGGTGCCGGCGTAGAACACGATGATTTCTGCCGGTGTGCTTCCTTCGTTAATTCCGTAGTGCGCCGTGTTGACCAATTCGACGATGGGATCGCCGGCTTTCAGATGCAGTTTCTGGCCGTCCTCGGCGACGACGGTGAGTTGCCCGCTGAGCAGTACGCCGGCGTTGATGACTGGGTGATGGTGGGTGTCCAGTTGCGTGCCAGCCGGTATCTTGATTCGCAGGATAGTGACCTTGGGTTGCCCTTTGGAGTACTCGGGCAGCTTGGCGCCATTCCAGCTTTGCGTAGTTTTCGCGAGTTCGCTCACGACTGCGCCAGGTTTGCTTTCTGGCTGCGTGTTGGGAGCCGTGGATGAGACGGGCGTTGTCGTGCAGGCGGCCTGCAGAAAGAGGGCAAGGAGTAAAGTCGGAATGGATTTCATCGTCTTGGATTTCAGTGCTGGGAATTAGGTTTGGCTATTTCGTCGAGCGTTTGCGTGGATTATTCTTCAGCGCGCTCTCTGAAAGGGCCGAGGATGGTTCCGTCGGGGGCGATGCGCAGGCCTTCACCGGGGTCATAAGGCAGGTCGGCGAAGAACTCGATTCCGTTGAGCACGAACTCGACACGGTATTCTGGCGCGTCAAAGCTGCGCTTGCTGGTTTCGGCGCAGACTTTGTCCCGGAAGAAGTATTCGACCGGGATGTCGCCTTCCGGATCGGTGGGGAGCGGGCCCATCGCCGGGTGCTGCGGGAAGAGGAAATTCCACACGATGGCGCCGACGATCGAACCGAGGATGTCGCCGGCCAATGCCGCCCAGAGGTTACCGCTGGAGAGCGAAACGCCGATTTCGGCGCCTGCCCACGCGCCGAATGAGCCACCGGGGCCGATCATGTAGCCTTCAACGGCATTGGCGGCGATAAAGGGAATTCGCCATTTTTCAGCGTTCGTCGAAATAACGCCCTTCATGTGCTCGTCGTAGAACTCGCTGCTGGCCCAGCCGAGCCCAACGGCGGAAAGCGGCTTGCCGTATTTCAGGGCGAATGGCTGCTGGTCATGTTCGCGCTGCAGCATGTCGCGTTCCGAGATCAGTTGCGGATAACACTCCTTGACCGATTTCCTTTCGCTGGCCAGGATCGAATAAACCGCATGCACTTTGGCAATGGTTGGTTCTTCGACAGGCTGCTCGCTGTCTTCGGCGCAGGCCGGCAGCGTCAATGAAATGCCGAGCAACATTCCCGCCATTCCCCGAACAACTGGCAAAGGAAGGCGGGCAAGATGCCGGTTTGCGCCCATGCTATTTCTTCTTCGTCGCTTTGGCCGTCTCGTGTGCGGTCGTGCTATCGGCCTGATGGAGGGGCGCTTTTGCCGAGCTGCTATCGGAAGGTAAGGGCAGCTCGTCGTTCTTGGCCGCATCGTCGCCGCCAAGCGTTTGTTTCAGCTGAGCGTCGTCGGCAGCCCAGCACATCCCGACCCTCTGCGGAACGCGGACGTACATCGGCGGTTCCGGCGGAGGCGCGGCTTTTTTCGACAGCTGTTTTTGGGCGTGCAAAGCGATTTCGTCCTGGACTTTGTCCTTCTCGGCGGATTTTTCCTTGTCGAGCTTGGAGAGGGCTTCTCTTTGCTGAACCGCCGCGATCATGGTATTTGCGCCTTCAAAGAGGTATTTGACGCCGATCTGGCGAATGCGCAGTTGCTCCAGCTTCCCTTTCATCGTCGGGAACTCGTCGGCATAGAACTCGCGGGTGCCATCGCGAAAATCCTGGAGGAATGAATAAAGCCCGGCCACCCCCGGATACTTCTTGCTGAGCGTTAAATCGCCGATCTTGATCTTGAGTTCGACGTCGCCGCATTGGCCGGGCGCCCAGGTGACGGAATCGCTGACCAGGAAGTTGAAGTTGCTGATCTTGCGCGAGCCGCTGGCACACTGGATAGAGAGGATCGTGGCATAGGGTTTGGCCAGCGCATCGGCGTTCAGGCTGGTTGGATGCGCGGTGATTTTGATGACTACGGGTTGTGCTTTCGAGGCTTCCAGCTTTTGCTTGGTGTCGGCCAGCACTCGGTCGATTTCGACCAGTTTCTGCTTGTTGTCCAGATCGTCCTGCTCTGCGCGCAGCTGCTGCTGTTGCGCTTCCTTGTTGAGCAGCGCGTTACTCTTGATGAACTCCACGCGTTTACTGGTGGCGTTGTTCAGCGCCGGCAGGAACGAGGGGGTAAATGGCAGGCTGAATCCCGCCGTCTGTACAACGGCGTATTGATTGGCGTTGCGTTGCAGGAACGGCTTGGCAATGCCGTCGGCAAAGGCCCAGACCGACCCGGTCTTGCCGTAAAGCTCGTTCATCAGGTCGGTCATGGTGGTCTGGGTTTGCAGCGGGAACAGAACTTTGGCTTCCCATTCCGATTGCACCGCACAGGAGGCCTGTTCTTCGACGTACTGCGTAATGAAGCGTTGCGGCCCGGCGATCAGGCGCCAGATGGTTTCGTCGCTGGGGGAGCTGCTGCCGATTTGCTTCTTCAAATCGGCCAGTTGCCCAACGGCGTTATTCAAATCCGATGACTTGACGGTTGGGTTGATGCCGAAGCTGTGGAAATCGGCGGCCAGCTGGTAGGCTTGTGTCGTGCCTTGCACAGCGCTGGTCGAGATTCCTTTCAAATTGTCCAGATAGGTACGCAAAGTGTTGATCGCGGCGAGGTGGGAGGTGACGGTCTTTTGTCCGGCAATCGGTTCTCCACTCACTGTTTCCTGGATGGCTTTGCCGCCGACTGCGTTGATCGTGGCAACCAGTTGTTTGCTACTGCCGGCCGGAATCGACGAGGCTTGCTTGCGCAATTGCGAGAACTGCTGGGCGAAGCTGATCCAGCTTGGCAGGTTGCTGGTCGTTTCGTCTGAGAACTCGGAGACCACACGATCAATCACCTGGAAGTAGGGGCTCTTGTTTCCGACGATGTCGTTAAGTTCGGTCCGCCATGCGGCTTCGCCAAGCACTTTGCGGTCAACGTCGGGGAAGTCGGCCAGGAATTTCTGCCAGGAATCCAGACGTTGCTCAAAGTACCATTGTTCGAAGCTCGCGCGCTTGCTCAGGAATTTGCGTCCTTCATCGATGCTGCTTTGCATTTCTTTGAAGAAGCGCTCGATTTCTTCCTTGCCGGCACGGGTGTACATGGCCGGGACGCTTTGGTTGCTGGCCATCGGGATGTCCGGACGGGCGGCGGCAACGGCCCAGAAATCGGCTGCGGTGACCGGCTTGACCCGGCTGTTGTTTTCCATCAAACCCGAGAGCCAGACGAAGGGCGGATCGCTATAGGCGTATTCGTTGATCAGCGCTTGTTCGGTGAGGATTGTCTTTTCAAGATACGGGTCATTCGGCGGCGTCCAGGCCAGTACGGCCAGTTGCAGCGACTTCAGCTGGTTGAACGAGTTTTCACTCAATGCGGTATCGGTATACCTGCGTTGCGGCATGGCGGCCAGATCGTCGTAGTCCGCGCCTTTCTGGCGCGCTTCGATCTGGTTGATGTAACGGATATGGTTGAGTATGGTCGGGGCAAACAGGTTCTTGGGGTCGGACTTTTGCAGTGACGCCAGATTGTTGCTGTAGTAAATATCGGCTTCAGTGAGCACATACTTGCGGAAGTCGCTGATGAACTTGTTTTTGAGCGTTTCTTCCAGGTTCGACATGTGGGTCGTCAGCGCCAGGAACGTGCCGAGCTTATGCTGGTTGCGCCGTTCGACCTGCGCCAGTGTATTGAGCGATTTTTGCAGCGGAACGAGATCCTTCTCCATATCGCCGCCGTAAGAGGCCTGGAATGGATAGTTTTGTTCAATGATTTCCAGAGTCCCCAGATTGCGGACAAAGCCGGCGGTCAAGAGAATGCCTATGGCCGTAGTCAGCAGTAGCCAGGCCAGCAGGCCGATGTGCTCGGTGACTTTGATCCACGGATTTTTGCTGAGCGCCGGTAGCCCGATATTCCGGTCGCGCGGCAGAATGCGCCCGAAAAAGTCGTGAAGGAACAGGCCGCTATTGGTGGTGCCATGCACGGGCGATGGTGGCAATAGCTGGTCGGCGATGCGGGAAGTGGCGCCGCCGCTTTGTTGCCCGCTCGAAAAGAACAGACCGCGCAGCAAAGGCGTTTCCAGGTAAGGATGCGAACCGAGCGCGGCTTGAACAAAGGCTTCGAGTCCTTCCTGCAAAGTGGCTAACTCGTTGGGGAAAAGCAGCAGATCAGAACCGGCGTTGGGTGTTTTGGCCACCAGGGCCAGGCGGAGTGCGCGCAGACGTTCGCCAATTGCCGCCATGGCGGTGCTGATGAACTTCCCTTCGTAGCCGGATGCGGGAGGCGTCTCTTCATCTTCCGGTTCGATCAATGCCTGGCTGTCAAGATAGCCCAGAGCCTGTTTCAACGCTTCGCGCGGCAGGGCGGTGGCCCAGCCTTCGAAACCGTAAACCAGATCGCATTTGGTGACCAGGATATAGATGGGGAAGCGTTTGCCGAAAAGACGGATCAGTTGGTCGATGCGCTGGCGGATGATCTGGCCTTCTTCGGCCAGCAGATCATGATCTGGTGAGATCAGGCGATCGGCGCTGATCGCCAGCACCAGGCCGTTGATGCCTTCCTTAGAGCGGTAGCTGGCCAGCAGGTCGAGGCTGATGTTCCACTCCTTGCGATCCTGTTCCAGATCCTCCGCGCCGACGTAGCGGCCGGCGCTGTCGAGGACGATGGCTTCGTCAAAGAACCACCAGTCGTAGTTTTCCGTTTGCGCCAGGATGTCGCCCTGGCGTACCCGCTGGATCGGCGATGACAGTCGGGCGCGAGTCAGCGCAGTGGTTTTGCCGGCACCGGATTTGCCGATGACCAGATACCAGGGCAGGACGTACAAGGGATTGCCCAGGCGGCGCAGGCTCGATGCCTTCAAGGTGGCCACCGCATTGCGCCATTTTCCGCGCAGTCTTGATTCCGGCGAGATCAGATGCTCCTGTCGCTTCTGGGCGACAGTCTGCATGGTGAGGGTGCTGCGCACGCGGATGACCACGTACAAACGGTAGAGAAAACGCACCAGCAAGTAGCCGCCAACCAGGCCCAGGAAGAGGACGATGGCCATCCATGTTGGCCAGTCCAAATAAAGTATCAGACCCCAGCAGCAAAGCCCCAGAACGATGAGGGTGAGTATCCAGAGGAGTATCCGGCGCAGGGTTTTCATTAGAGTCGCTGAATTATGGAGTTAACCATGTAATTGATGATCAGATGGTAGATGGTGTACAGCACGATGATCACCGCCAAAGGAATCATGAAGCCGGAAACATTGATCGGCGAGAAGCGCCATTTGCGCCCCTTGCCCGGGTGGTGCCCAGGCTCGGTCGTGGCGCTTTGGTAACCCTCGGGGACCAGCAGGTCGGCGGTCGGGAAGATGGCTGGGTCAGGAGCCAAGGTACTCAATAGTTGCTGTTTGATATCGTTCAGAGCCTTGGGGTTGCGGTCGTAGGAGTAACGCCCCTGAAAGCCCAGGCACAGGCAGAGAAAGTACACTTCCCGGAGTTCGTTTGCGTCTCTTTCCAGCTGATCGAGACGGTTGAAGAATTCGATGCCGGCGGTTGATAGGTTGAAGTATCTTCTTTGCAGGAGGTTCTTGGTCCAGTCGCGAGCGCCCGGCCAGTTCAGGGAAAGCAAGGTTTCGTCAGCCCAGGCGGCGACCGGAAAGAGCGCCGCCTCGAAATCGTCGGTGCGCCGGCCATCGTCGATTGCTTGACGGCGTGCCCTGGCGATTTCGGTGTCGAGGCAGGACATCAGCGTTGCCGCGTCGTCTTTGGGCGCCTTTTGAAATTCCCGGACAATCGCCAGCAAGGGCGTGAAGTAATCAACGAGCGGCATGTTATCTCCGGATGACGACGATTTCCGCCTTCAGATCGTCAGGGGCATCCAGCCAGTACAGGCTGGCTGTGCCGTCTTTTTCGATAGCTTCCCATTGCTGGCTTTGCTGCTCAATGCGGTAGTAGTACGAATAAGCCCGGCGCGGCAAGCCTTGCGGGGCTACCGGCATGTGAATCAACTCAACGCCGGGCAGGGCGTGGGCAATGAGTTTCGGCATTTCTTCGGCCGAGGCCAGGCAGGCGCCGGCGTGAACCAGCTCGGTCAGTTGCTCTGCCGGTGCTTCCGAACGGAGAACCAGATAAAAGCGGTTGCGTTGGCCGAAGAACTGTTTTGGCAGTTCGGCGGTGTAGAAGCCGTCGCGCAATTCGAGGACCGCAAGGAATTCCGGGCCGACGGAGATTTCGTTGAGCAAATAGGAGATCAGGATGCGTGCCCGGGAAAAACAATTGCCCAGATCGCTGTGATCATACGGCGGCAGTCCGGCCGAACCGTCCTCGGTCTCGCCGATCATGTTGAAGCGTTCCGAAAATGAGCTGAGTTCGCCAATAAGTTGGCGGAGCGCGCCGTAGGCATACCAAGGGTGGCTGTCCGGCGACTCGATCAAATGATAGAGGTAGGGGGCCGTGCGATTGAGCGAGCGCAGCGCCATCAGAAACACCATGTAATTGGCGTCGAACTCGGCCTTTTGCATCTCCCTCGGGCTTTTGAATTCCTGGAGCTGACGCGCGCGGCCGGCCAATTCGTCGCGAATTTCCTTGATAAGCAAGAAAAGCGTTGGCGACGCGGCCAAGGAATAGCTTGGCGGCACGAAGGTTTCCGAGAGGCGGATGGTATCGCCATCGCGCTCGAGACAGGCAATCGGGATCAGGTCGTAGTCTTCGAGCGATTCTGTTTCGTTCTCGAAGAAGATCCGCAGCACGTGGAGCAGGGTCAGCACCGGCGCGGTTGGCCCGGTCGAATAAAGGTCGGTGACTTCTTGCGGATTGGTCAGCGAGACAAAACGGGTGTTGACCGTTGCGGCGGCCGTCGTGTTGTCGATCAGGGTGACGTTGGCTTGCTGCGGGCTGAGTTTTCGCAGCCCCAGATAGATTTTGAACGGCTTCTCGCCGGTAACCAGGCTGGCGTCGAAGGAGCGCGGGCTGATCACGGCGTTGGCCGGAGCTTCAACGCAGGTGGCGTCGGGGAAAATCAGCGTGGCCGATTCCACTTCGATCAGGCGGTTGTTGATCGCCGTCTTGTTCAGGACGAGCTCGCCGACCCCCCACAAATGGGGCTGTCCGGCCTTGCGCATGAGGCCGAGCTGGTATTGCTGGTGGTGATCGGCCTGCTGAAAGTGCTGGGGCTGCAGAAACATGCCCTGATGCCAATAGACGCCCTGTTTTTCGTTCATGATGGTCGTTCTGAATTAGTCGTTGAGGCGATAGACGGCAGCGCTTTCCTTCACGCTGGCCTTGACGTCATCGGATGAGAGGTTGATTTGCTGCCCCCCGCCGTCGACCGGTATGGGCTGCATGTCCGGCTTTTCTCCGGGTACATGATTCAGCCGTTCGGCATTGATGAAGCTGTCGGAACCGAGCTTAAGCCGCAAGGCGAGCGTCGCCGGAGCGGCCGAATAGGTGGTGGTGAATAGTCCTTTGCTATCGACGCTTAGCGGGATTTCGAACAGCCGGGCGGCGCGGGTGGCGTCGATTTCAAAATAGCCGGCGATTAGTCCGACGTATTTGGCTTTTTGGGCGCGATCCAGCGTGACAATGGCTTTGCCGCCAGGGGTGACGACAAAACGTGTCAGGTTGATGAAGCCATCGCCGGCGGTGCCGTTTTCAAGGGAAGTGGACATCGCCGTGGAATCGGCGCTCATCTTGTAGAAGGCCGCCGGATCGGCCATCTGGTACACCCCCAGGAGCAGTGTATGGGCTTCGTTCTCGAATTGGTTCAGTTGCTCGTCAGCGTTGATTTCAATGCTGATCGCGTCCTTTTCGTAGTCCCACTTGACGGCGGCAATGGCCTGTTTGCGCGGCGAGTCCTGCGCCGGGGGCTGGCTCGAGCAGCCACAGACCATGGCGGCTATCGTCATGGCGACCAACAAGCATGTTTTTTCTGTAATCCTCAACCCCTGACTCCTCTTGATGCCGCAGTCATCTATTGTTCTATGCCTCGTGCACGACGGCGTGGCCAAGCTGGTTATGGCGGAGCGGCTATTTCACAATACTAGAGCAACAAAGGCAATCTCTTAATCGTGCGTGAGCAGGAAAACCGGCAAAAATTCGGTCAATTGGCGTTTGGTGTTGTAATTAAATCCACTGCCGTGGCCGGATCGAGCAAGGTTATCCGCGCCAGAACGCGGGCGGCCTCGCTTTGGCTTCCTAGATCGGATTTCAGCCAGTGGTGGATCAGCTTCAATCCTTCGAGCGCCAGCTCCGGCTCCCATTCCTCAAGCTTGAAGCGTTCAATCTCGGTTTGCAGGATCGAAGCAAAGGCCAATAGCTGCGGCTGTTCAGACTGCACCGCAAGTATTTCGAATAGCCGCAGGCGCAGGCAGAAGCGTTGATGCGCCGACTTGGCCGGAATGATTTCCTGCTGGATTCGCGCCGCGGCTTCCGCCCATTTTCCCGCTGCCGCATAGGTTCGTGCTTCACGAATCGCCTGACTGGCCGCATCGTTGTCCGGCGAGGTTTTGCCCGAAGCACTGCCGGTTTTTTCGAGGGTGTTCAACCAGGCTCTGGTCGCTTCGTTGGCAAAGGGGCGTTCGTTGACAAAGCAGAGTTCCGGCAGTTTCGGCAGACGGGCGATAAAGCGCGCTGTTTCTGCTTCCACCGCCTTTTGGGCGAGGGCAAAGCGCGGGCCGCTCAAGGCGAGCGCCTGAGCCACGAGGCGGTTCATGTCCAGCCAGAAGGGCTCGATGCCAAGCTGGTTTTCCGCGAAGCGGATGACTTCCTCGGGGCTGCCGCCGGCTTCCAGACGTTTCATGATTTCGACGCTTTGCGCTTGCGGGCCGGGAATGAAAGTCTTGCCGTTTTTTGACGGCGGCAAATCACTGATCGGCGACCACAGGGCGATACGCTTGAGCCGGTAAGGCGTCGGGTTTTCGAGATTGATCGCCTGATACCAGTCGGCCAGTTCGCCAAGGCGCTCGTTGAGCAGATCGTTGGCCTTGTCGGGCTCGAGATTGTTGTCCAGTGGCGCGCTGGTGGGGGCCGTGCTTGTTGAAACGCTGCCTGGCGGGCGCGAAGTCGCGGAAGCGGGGTGCTCTGCGCTGGCAGAAGCGGTGCTTGCCGTCGTAGTGCCTGCTGAGGCATTGGCGCCGGGCTCCGGAGTTTCTGCGGGCGGTTCGATTCTCGGGAATCCGCTGAGCAGGGTCAGCAGCGGCTGCATTGACGGTGCCTCTTCGTCCTTCTCGCTCAACGTCGCGTCGATTTTGCGCAGGGTTTCCAGTATGCCGTCGATGAGTTCGCCTTCGGCCGGTTTGTCTTGCCAGGAGGCTTCCTGACTTTTCTGGCCGATACGGTCGATAAGCCATTGCACCGCGTTGCGCCGGGCGCGCAGGCGCTTGGTTGTCGGGAAAAGGCTGTCCCAGTAGGTTTCCAGCAGGTCGGAAAGAATGCGCAGGCCCGCCGATAAGCCTTCCAGCCCTTGCGTTTCAAGCAGCGCGCTGTTGAGATAACAGGCGACCAGCAAATCCTTGCTCTTGCTGGCGATGGCCGTTTCACAAAGCGTGGCGAGTTGCTCCCAATTCACCGGGCCGTTGCCGGAAATCGCCGTGAGTTTGTCGATTT
>CAZZDF010000039.1:0-10770 GCA_964652915.1 uncultured Propionivibrio sp.
CTGGAAGGTCATCGACAGTTGCCGTTTGTTCTCGATTACCGCCAACCTCGGCGACGTGAAATCCACGCTCACCCATCCCGCCTCGACCACGCACGGCCGCATCACGCCAGAGCAGCGCGCGGCAGCGGGGATTACCGATGGACTACTGCGAATCGCGGTCGGGCTTGAGGCGGTGGTTGATCTGCAGAATGACCTCAATACCGGTTTTTCTATGATTTGACCTTCTCCCGAAATATCATCTGCCGTAGGTGATGTTTTATTAACGCTATTTTAGAAGGCAAGAAATGAAACTGACGAGGTTGACAAGATCAAAAAAAGGAAGATTCTAAAAACTCGCGACAACCAAAAAGTGAATCTATTCGGCTTTGTCGAGATCAAATGCTTTGTGCAGGACGCGAACAGCTAACTCCAGATATTTTTCTTCGATCACGACAGAGATTTTGATTTCCGAGGTGGAGATCATCTGAATGTTGATGCCCTCGGCGCTGAGCGCTTTGAACATTTTGCTGGCAACGCCGGGGTGGGAGCGCATGCCAACGCCGACGGCCGAGACTTTGCAGGTTTTGTTGTCGCCGACGACGCCGCGCGCGTTCATTCCAGCGGCGATGCCTTTGAGTAACTCGAGTGCTCTGGCGTATTCAGCGCGATTGACGGTGAATGAAAAGTCCGTCGTGCCGTCGCTGCCAACGTTTTGGATGATCATGTCGACGTCAATGTTGGCGTCGGCAATCGGGCCGAGAATTCCATAGGCAATGCCTGGTACGTCTGGTACACCGAGGACGGTAAGCTTGGCCTCGTCGCGGTTGAAAGCGATGCCGGAGATGATCGGTTGTTCCATGTTCTTGTCTTCCTCAACAGTGATCAGGGTGCCTTCGCCTTCGTCCTGGAAACTCGAAAGCACACGCAATTTGACTTTGTATTTGCCAGCGAACTCGACGGAGCGAATCTGCAATACCTTTGACCCCAAGCTGGCCATTTCCAGCATTTCTTCAAAAGTGATGGTGTCGAGTTTTTTGGCTTCAGGTACGACGCGGGGGTCGGTGGTGTATACGCCGTCGACATCGGTATAGATTTGACACTCGTCGGCTTTCAAGGCTGCCGCCAGAGCGACGGCCGAGGTGTCTGAGCCGCCACGCCCGAGGGTGGTGATGTTGCCTTCGTCGTCAGCGCCTTGAAACCCCGCAACGACAACGACATTGCCTTCGGCAAGATCCTTGCGGATTTTGTCATCGTCGATCTGCAGAATGCGGGCTTTGGTGAAAGTGCTGTCGGTCAGGACGCGAACTTGCGTTCCGGTATAGCTCTTTGCTTTCAGCCCTTCTTCGTGCATGGCCATGGCCAGCAAGCCGATGGTTACTTGTTCCCCGGTCGATGCGATGACATCGAGCTCTCTGGGTGAGGGGGATGCGGAAATTTCTTTGGCCAAGCCGAGCAGGCGATTTGTTTCGCCCGACATGGCCGAGGGGACAACGATGATGTCGTGTCCCTGGGCTTTCCACTTGGCTACACGTTTAGCGACGTTTTTGATGCGGTCTGTTGTGGCAACCGACGTACCGCCAAATTTCTGAACTATTAGCGCCATTCAAAATCCAATTGCTGGTCACAAGGAGCGGTGATTTTACTCCATTTTCGAACTGGATTATTGGAGAAATTCGCTTTGTCGAGGTGTTGTGATGTCCGCTGTGTGGTCCTATTAGGTTTTGCTTAAATGCTACTTGCAATTGCTTATGTGCTTGTACTATACTGGGTCATCTATTACGAAAGTAATAGGCAATGAATCTTCGGTCGGGGTTCTGCGAGCCTCGGTTGATTACGGAAGGCTATCCGCCGCAAGAAAGGATTTTTTATGAACAGTACTAAAACTCCAGATAAGACAGATCCCCGCGAGATTCGTCGCAAGCTCGGTTTGAATCAACAGCAGTTCTGGTCGAAGATTGGCGTGACTCAGAGTGGTGGGTCACGTTATGAGAGTGGCCGCAATATGCCGCGCCCGGTTCGTGAGTTGCTGCGTCTTGTACACGTCGAGCAGGTGGACATTCAGCGTGTCAAGCGTGAGGACATGGAAGTAATCGATTATCTGAAGAAAGAAGAACCGGATCTTTTCAAGACCTTGAAAAAGTCTGCCAAGGCCAGCAGCAAGAAAAAATCCGTTTGATCGATTCCTGGTGTCAGGGGTTAGCGACGACTTTGACACCTAGCGCGGAGATGCTTTCTGCAAAGCGCATGAAGCTCTCTTGCGACAGGCTCGATAGCCTCCCGGCTTCAGGTTGCAAGGAAGGGCGTGCCAAACCGTAAAGGTGGACGCCCTTTATTTTTTCCTTCACTGAATCGAGCAAAGCAAGGTATGCCGATTGTTCTGTTTGGTCGGCTTCTTTTCCATCCAGTGCAAAGTAACAGGTTTGAATCCACGTGGGTGCCAGCGATGTGCATTGAACGATGGCCTGCTTGATTTTTCCGGGGGACAGTCGCGTTCCATTGACCTGTTCGATACCTGTTTCGGATGCGCGATCCAGTTTGAACCAGATTTCGCCGTCGAGTCTGCCGATTCGCGCAATTCCTTCTTGTACCTTCGGTCGGTGCATCAGGCTGCCGTTGGTAATCAGACGCAGCTTGAGTTTATCTAGTTTGAAATCGCGTAGCACTCGTTCGGCAATGTCGATGGCGTCGGAGAATTCTTCGGCGCTGGTGGGCTCACCGTTTCCGGAAAAGGCGAGATCGACCAGGCGTCGAGCTTCCGGTGGGGCATTCTTGGCCAGAAAATCTCCCTGGGTGGCCTCATTCAGAAATTGACGCAATTCGTCTTCGAGTTGGACGAGGTCAATGGGTGGCGGCCCTCCGCGTTTGAGATTGGGCACCTGGCAATAGATGCATGCCCAGTTGCAGGCGCTGTTGACGTTGAGATTGATGCCTACCGAAACCCCGCCGGCGCGTCTTGAAACGACAGGATAAACATATTTCATTCCCGCGCTATCGCGGCTGTGGTCGTTAATGCTCAGCATGATCAATGGCTTTTTACGTGGCGACTGGGGTGGTTGTTAAGGGATGGGCGAGATAGTTTTAGATCGAATAGGAGAGCTTGGCGCTAACTGCCATGTTTGATAGCCAGCAGGGCCTGGTTGCGTAAGGTTCGGAGAAGCGTCAGAGTCTGTTCGGGTAAGTCGATGCTGTTGGCGTGATCCTTGTCGGCATAGATCATGGCGATCGGTTTGTTGTTGATGATCAGCGGAACGAGCATGAAGGTGTGCGCGGTGACTGATTTCCGATACCAGGCGGGAATCCATTTTTCAATTTTTGGGTCGTCTACGTTGCTGATAAGCAGGTCAGTCCCTTTGGACGTAGCGACCCCGAAAACATCGGCTGATTCGCCAAGCTTGAATTGCAGTTTTTTTGCCAGGGTTTGTGCTTCGGCGCCGAAGCCAAAACGCCCTTGCATCGAGTTTGTGCCGGCGTCGCGAATACAAAGAACCACGTTTTTGAAGTTCATTGCCCGGTAGATGGTTTCAAGAATGATGTGCAGGACATCGTTTAGCTTGAAATTCCCCACCAGTGCATTGCTGATTTCC
The DNA here is from genome assembly GCA_964652915.1 of uncultured Propionivibrio sp. GTDB lineage: Bacteria > Pseudomonadota > Gammaproteobacteria > Burkholderiales > Rhodocyclaceae > Propionivibrio. The sequence goes on from CAZZDF010000039.1 coordinate 3,564, forward strand.
TGGATGCCTGCCGAGAGCAGCGCCGGAATGATTGCCTGGCTGTTTTCGGTTGTGTCGTCGATGCTGCCGGGAAGGTTGCCTGGCGCTAGCGTCATGGTGCCGATGATTTCGTCGACGTATGTCTTTTCTTCAACGGCCAAGGCGTGGCTGCCATGGATGAATTGCCACATCTGGCGTCCGAACAGCGATTGCTTGACGTTCAGGCGTACTACATTGGCAAACTCGTTGAGTTCTTCAACGGCCTGTCTGGAAACTTCGCGTAGCGAATTATCGTCAAGATGCAGACAATCGGTGTAGCGTCCAAGCAGCGCCCTTACATCCTTGCTTTGTGTGTTGGGGATGCCGGCGGCAACGAGCGTGCACAATTCATTGCTGAAGCAGGATAGGGCCTGCAGCTTTGCTTCGTGGCTTGTTGGCTTAACTATTTTTTCCTCGCCCAGCTTGTGCATGCTTCGCAGAATCGTCGAAGGGAAGCCCCATTGCTGGGCGATGGCGACCCCGAGGTTTTCGTAACTGATGCCGAGAACCTGAATTGCCGATTGTTCATCCTGACGGTGTTTCTTTTCGCTGATGCGTCGGATTTCGTCGCTCTCTTCAGGGAAATAGAATTGCACAAGCAAGCGCCCAAGGTTCTGGAATAGGGCGCAGATATAGGCTTGTTCAACATCACGAATGCCGCACAGCGGGCTCATGTGTTTGGCCAAAATGCCAGCCAGATTGCAGCGTAGAAGCTCTTCAGTCAATTGCTCGATATTGTTCTTGTTTTGCATGTGCTCAAACAGGAGAACCGAGATCGTGACGTTGCGTACCGCTTCGAGTCCGAGTACGGTGACTGCAGAAGACACGGTGCTGATACTTCCGCCTCCTGCTGGACGAAAATAGACGGTATTGACCAGCTTGAGCAGCGTATTGGTCAGGGCAAAATCCTTCAGGATGGTATTGGAGAGCTTGTTGATGCTTTCGGTTTCGCTGGAAGCAATTCGGTTTACGGCGCTGACCGATTCCGACAGAGCGGGAAAGTCGGTCTTATGACGCATGCGGCGTAGCAAAAAATCCAAAGTCGATTGCTTGTGGCTGGCTTGGCTTTCGTTTTCTTCGACGCTGGGTTCCAGATAGCGATCAAGAGCATCGGCAAACTGCTCCGCGCTTGGGTAGCGCATTTGTGGATCGCGAGCCAATGCCTTGCAAAGAATGTCGGCCAACGAATCGTCAATGGCTTGATTGTGATCGTGCGGAAGGCGGATATCTTCGTTGGCCAGGCGATAGATGATTCTCGGAATATTTTCTTCGGAAATGGCCCGTTGGCCGCTCAGCATTTCGAAGAAAACCAGGCCTGCGGCGAAGATGTCGTTACTTGGTTTGCTGATCCGGCTCGCAACATATTCAGGCGACATGTAGCACGGAGTCCCGCTCATGGTTTTTTCGCCCGGTGCTGTTCCTTCTTCGATGCCAATGGCAATTCCGAAGTCCATCACACGTGGGGTTCCGTTTTCGTCGAGGATGATATTCGATGGCTTCAGGTCGCGATGAATGATTCCCTGGGCATGTGCTGCGGCTACGGCATCGAGTACGCCATGCATCAGCATGCAGGCCTTGGCGACAGGGATCGGGCCGTTTTCGCGCAAATGCTCTGCGAGGCTTTTGCCCGGAACGTATTCGAAGACCAGATAGGCATCTCCATCCTCTTCCCCGGCATCAAAAATCGGCACGATGTTTGGATGCCGCAATTTGCTGACCATTCTGGCTTCGGCCAGCAGATCCTTGTTCTGGTGTTGGCTGTGTTTGGAGAAATGCAGGGTCTTGATGGCCACTTCACGTTGCAGTTGCGGGTCGGTGCCAAGATAGACCACGCTTTGGTTGCCGCGACCCAGCTCTCGATGGATTTCAAAGCGCCCGATTTTCATGTGTTTGACAACTCGTTATTGAATGCGTACGTGGGGATTGGCAGCGGTAAATTGGAAGCACAAGCGGAACCGAGTGGCGGGATTTCTTTGGTATGATCGTTTCTATAGACAAAAACTTACGGCAAAGCAAATCCATTGTTTGATGCGGGGAACGCGCAAAAAAAAAGCCACTCAACCGAATGACTTTTCTGACCGACATTGCTGGTGCCCCCGCGCGGAATCGAACCACGACCTGATGATTACAAATCAACTGCACGACCTTCATGCTACGGGGGCAGACGATGACAGCGGCGCGCATTATAGCTGAAGCAGTTATTCTTCGCATCTTTGCGATGAGTTCTTGTCTGGATCGTTTGTTTCCCTGTATGTAAACCTTGAGAGACGATTATGGCAAAGTTCTCCAATCCTTCGGAAATTGCTCGCGAAACCCTGAAGCAGCTGATGTCGCGGCGTATGGCGCCATCGCCGGATAATTACCTTGCCATTTACAACGAAATTGCCGGGATTACCGACAAGCCCGTCGAAGTATTTCCGGAGCGAGAACTCAAGTCGCTTCTGGCCTCGCTGCCCAAAGAAAACCCGGTGCAACAAAGATTGTCGCGTCAGCTTGAGCAGGCGCTCAAGGCGGCCAACTGGGAGACGTATCGCAAGTCGGTTGTCGATTTTATTGCCGAGCACAGTTCCGATTCCGATCTTGCCTGGGGAGAGTTGATTAACGACTTATTGCGCCAGTGGGACGCCAAACAGAGCGGGCTGACCCAGGCGCGTAAGCGCGAAGCGCTTGACCGGGTGTTAAGCGCCGGCGCCAAAAATAGCGAGTTGCTATTTTCCCGCGTGCAAAGTTTGACCAAATCCTGGTCGCTTAACGAGGTGGCGCCGGAGGATATTGATTTGGTTGAGTCGGCCCCCGAGGGCGAGCCTGAACCGGTCGTCGCTGCTGCCAAGAGCGTTTCGGCGACGCCGGGTGCCGCAGTCAGCCGCGCCAGTGAGTTGTTGCCGGAAGTCCGCGATCTGTTTGTCTACACCATGGAGTCGGTGGTTTCCACGCAGCTGGACGATGACCCCGAGCTGGCTGCCGAGGCTCGTGCGATTGCCGCGGCCATGCGCAGCGCGATGTCGGTGCAAGCGATGCAGGAAATTCTGGCGACAATCAAACGCTTTGCCTTTCGTTTGGAGTTTCTGTCGGAGGATCGCAAGGAGCTGCGTTCCGGTCTGCTGAAATTGCTTCAGCTGATGATCGACAATGTCAGCGAGCTGGTGGTCGATGACAATTGGCTCAACGGACAGATCGGCATGGTGCGCGACATCGTTTCGCATCCCTTGAATTTGCGCTCGATTGGCGATGCCGAGCGCCGGCTTAAGGAAGTGATTTTCAAGCAAAGCCAGCTCAAGCACAGTTTGGTTGAAGCCAAGGAAGCGCTGAAGCAGATGCTTGCCGGTTTTGTCGATCACTTGTCAGAGTTTGCCGATTCGACGTCCGATTATCACGACAAGATCGAAAAATGCGTCGAGAAAATCAGTAAGGCGGATGACATTACCCAGTTGGAAGATGTCCTTGCCGAGGTCATCAGTGAAACCCGGATCATCCAGATCAACGCGCAGCGTTCGCGGGACGAGCTGCGTGCCTCACGGCGCCGGGTTGAGGAGGCCGAAAGGCGTATTAATGAACTGCAGGTCGAGCTGGATAAGACCAGCACGCTGGTACGCCACGATCAATTGACGGGTGCGCTTAATCGTCGCGGACTTGAAGAAGCTTTTGAAAACGAGGTGGCTCGCGCGCAACGCCGCAAGTCGCCGATGTGCGTGGCTTTGCTCGATATTGATAATTTCAAGAAGCTGAACGATACCTTGGGGCACGATGCCGGGGATGCGGCCTTGATTCATCTGGTGACGGTAATCCGGGAAACGATTCGGCCGCAGGATACCGTGGCACGGTTCGGTGGCGAGGAGTTCATTATCCTGCTTCCCGATGCGCCGATTGAAGACGCAAAGAAAGCGCTTGTCCGTCTGCAGCGCGAGCTGACAAAGCGGATTTTCCTGACCGACAATGAAAAGGTGTTGATTACTTTCAGTGCCGGAGTGACGGATTTTCGGTCTGGAGACGATCAGGCGAGTGTTACCAAGCGGGCTGATGAGGCCATGTATACAGCGAAGAAAACGGGCAAAAACCGGGTGGTTTGCGGCTAATATTTCGGGCAATTGCCTCGTCAGCGATCGGCAAGCAGCCGGTGGTTTTGCGATGAGTTTAGTCGCGCAACAAAAAACGCCGGGAAGCAGGACTTTCCGGCGTTTTTGCTTTGTCGAGTCGGGAACGACTCGGAATAACTCAACGATTAATCGATCTTGGCTTTGGCGCGCATGCCATCGACCATCTTGTTGACCTGTTGAGCCTGGGCTTGTTGCATCAAGCGTGGCTTGAGTTCGGCAAACGAGGGGACGGTCAGAGGACGGCTGTCGTCAAGCATGATCACGTGATAGCCGAATTCGGTCTTGACCGGCGTTTCGGTGAACTTGCCCTTGCTCAAGCTGGTAAGTGCGTCGCTGAAAGGTTTGACAAAATTGCCGGCGCTGACCCAGCCGAGCTCGCCGCCATTGTCCTTCGAACCCGGGTCAATTGACTGCTTGGCCAGTTCTTCAAATTTGGCGCCTTTCTTGAGGTTGGCGATGATGGCTTTGGCATCGTCCTCGCTCTTGACCAGAATATGGCGAACTTTGTATTCGGTGTTGCCAAGCTGCGCTTTGATTCTTTCGTAGTCTGCCTTCAGCTGATCGTCGCTGATCGGATTCTTGGCGAAGTAGCTTTGCAGATAAGCGGTGATGTAGATCGACTGGCGGGCTGCTTCAACTCGTGCGATGACATCCGGCTTTTTGTCGAGTCCGGCTTTCTTGGATTCCTGAACCAGCAGTTCGCGGCGGATCAGTTCTTCACGTACGGCATTGGTCAGTTCTGGCGAGTCGGGAGCGCCTTTGGCTTTTTGTTCGGCAATCAGTGCGTCAGCGAAGCTTTGCGAAACAGCGCTGCCGTTGACCGTGACAAAAGCTTTGCCGGCGGCGACAGCGGTTGTCGACAGGAGTGCGCCGACGATTAAAGCGGTCGCAAGTCTCGAGGTTTTTTGCATGTGTCGTGTTCCTTGTGTCTGAGGTGAATCGATAAGCATAGGGGTTATGCGCGGTGCTGTAAACCAGACTTCGTTACCGTGTTTCTTCGGGAGCGAAGGCCTGAATGCTCAAGGCATGAATTTTACTACGCATCAGCTCGCCAAGGGTGTCGTAGATTAAACGATGACGCTGGAGCGTCGGTTTTCCGGAAAACGCTGCCGAGATTATCAGCAGGCGATAGTGTCGGCCACCGCCTTTGGCGCCTTGATGCCCGGCGTGTTTTGCCGATTCGTCGATCAGTTCCAGGCGAATGGGCGACAATGCGGCCAGCCGTTCGCGCAGGATCAATTCCACTTCGTCCACGGGCTTTCCGGCGGTGGGTTGTGTCATGCCGGGAAAACCTTTTTGAACGGCTTGACGCTGACTCCGGCGTAGACTCCGGCAGCAACATAAGGATCGGCTTCCGCCCAGGATTTTGCTGCTTCCAGCGAGGCGAATTCGGCGACGATCAGGCTTCCGGAAAATCCTGCCGATCCTGGGTCTGGCGAATCGATGGCTGGGAAAGGTCCGGCGAGAATAAGCCGGGCTTCTTCCTGCAATGTCCTGAGTCGTTCCAGATGCGCAAGGCGCGCGGCCAGCCGCGCTGCGAGCGAGTCCGGCCGGTCTTCAGCAACAATGGTATAAAGCATTACTTCGGTTCCTCGATGTACTTGGACAGCATGAGTCCCTGAATGACGACGAAGATCAGCATCAAGCCCATTCCGCCAAACAGCTTGAAGGTAACCCAGGTATCGGTTGACAGCCCCAAGGCGAAGGCGACGGCAAGATTGGCCAGACCCATGAAGACGAAAAAGCCAAACCATGACCAGTTGAGCCGTTCCCAGATGGCGTCCGGGAGTGTTAGCTGCTCTGACAGCAGGGTACGGATGAGGTTCTTCTTAAACAGCAATGTGCTTCCGCCAAGCGCCAGGGCGAAGGTCCAGTAAAGAATGGTCGGCTTCCATTTGATGAAGGTTTCGTCGTGGAGCGCGAGTGTCAGCCCGCCAAACACGATGATGATGCCAAGACTGACCCAGAGCATGGTGTCGACTTTGCGATGCTTGAACCAGACCCAGCCGATTTGGGCGAAGGTGGCGAGGATGGCAACCGCCGTTGCGACATAAATGTCGCCTAGCTTGAAGGCGGCAAAAAACAGGATGACGGGGAAGAGATCGAAGAGAAATTTCATAGGATGGTACGGTAGGGTAACGCGCAATTATCCCTGATTTGATCAGCGACTGTCCATGATTCAAGGGTTATTGCCAGTCTTCGGAGCAATTGATTCGCAATGCTCGCGAAGGGTTATACTGGCATCAGATAACAAGGGGGTAACATGAACCGAGTTGCCATCGTTGACGACAGTGAAATCAATTTGACCCTGCTCAAATCTCTGGTCGACAAGATCGATGGTTGCCAGCCCTTGATGTTTCGTGAGTCGCCAGCCGGGTTGATGTGGTGCTCCGAGAATCGTCCGGAACTGGTTATCGTCGACTACATGATGCCGGATCTTGATGGCTTGCAGTTTGTCACCCGTTTTCGGGCGGCACCCGGTTGCGACGAGATTCCTGTGTTAATGATCACGGCCGATGATGACCGGGGCGTTCGCCATAAGGCCTTGCAGATCGGCGCAACCGATTTTTTGACCAAGCCGGTTGATCGCGTCGAGTTTACTGCCCGGGTGCGCAACATGCTGGCTCTGGCCAGCAGTCACAGAAAGCTGGCCGACAAGGCCGCATGGCTGGCCGAAGAGGTGAAGAAGGCGACGGCGGTTATCCATGCCCGTGAGCAGGAGCTGTTGTACCGGATGTCGCGTGCCGCAGAATACCGCGATCCGGAAACCGGCGCGCACATTCAGCGCATGTCGCGCTATTCCGCCTTGATTGCTGCAGAGTTGGGGCTTTCCGAGGAAGAGCAGGATCTGATCCTGCAGGCGGCTCCAATGCACGATATGGGCAAGATCGGTATTCCAGATCATATTTTGCTTAAGCCCGGGCCGCTGACGCCGGAAGAGTACGCGATCATGCAGAAACACTCCGAAATCGGTTTCGAGTTACTCAAAGGCAGCGATTCAAAAATATTTCAGGAGGCGGCAGCCATTGCGATTTCTCATCACGAGAAGTTTGATGGTTCCGGTTATCCTTATGGGGTTGCCGGCGAGGCGATTC
>CAZZDF010000040.1:0-10707 GCA_964652915.1 uncultured Propionivibrio sp.
TTATATTCCGACTACTTCAATCGAGTCGTCTCATAGCGAGAACAAGGCCATGGCATCCATTTCTTCGAACACCGCGGCAAACAGGGTCGTTTCACTGAACGGGCTTGGCCCTGCTCGCAGCCCGGGGCACCGCATTCTCAACGACTGCCGCGATCAGCTGGTCAACTCTCTGTGTGCGTGGCTGCGCGATGTCGCCACTCCGGTTTCCGAGGAACTTTTCGTTCTGGCCGACTCGACTCGCGAACGGCTGTTGCAAACCCGCTACCTCGATCTTCGTGCCGCAATTGAAAAAGACTGGTCGCATCTGATCGAAACGTTCCGCCGCGATCTGTCCGAGGAAGCCGAGCGTTGCCAGAAAAAGGGCAGCGAAAGCGAAGACAATCGCACGTCCACCGTGGAAATCCCCGATTTTGCCGGCTTGGAACTGGTTGCCGACGAAGACCTTTCGGAACACATCGTCATTCGGGAATTCGCCGCCCAATTGAGCGAATCCTGCGACGAAGAACTCTACACCCTAGATCGCCGCGTCGCCGTACTGCTCGGCCACGAAGAACTGCCCGACAACGCCAATCCGCTGGCCCCCCCGGTCATCTGTCAGGCGCTGTCCGACGCCTGCACAACCATCGGCTCCGACCCAGAGCAACGCCTGATCCTGCTCAGACGACTCGAACGCCATCTCCATCTCGGGCTACCCCCGATCTACAAGGAAATCAACGCCTATCTGATCGAGCGCGGCATTCTCCCGGACCTGAAACGCAACTACCGGAAAGCCACTCCGACCGCCGAAGCCCGCGCCTCGGCAACAGCCTCCGTGCAAGCCGGAGCCACGGCGATTGCTGGCACAGCCGCTGGCGCAACGCCTATCCCCGCCGAAGGCATTCTCGACGCCCTGCAGCGCTTGGCCCAAGCGCGCAGCAGCCAGATGCAGATTCCCATCGGCAGTGCCCCCGTCGGCATGCCCAGCCCGTCAATCGGCGTGCCCGGCAGCATTGCCGATAGCGCCGGCAGTATGCAACCAGGCGTCATGCTCGATGCCGCAGCGGTCAATCAGCTGCTGCTGGCCTCGCTCAACGAACTGCAACACGCCCCCGTAACAGAGACCAGCGGCGCAATCGTCAATCAAGTGCGCATCGTTCGGGAATCGGAAAGCGCCAAACAAGTCAGCGGGATTGAAGCCGTCACGATCGACATCGTGGCCATGCTCTTCGACTTCATTTTTGAAGATGCACACATCCCGGTAGCCATCAAGGCGCTGATCAGTCGCCTGCAAATACCGGTGCTCAAGGTCGTGATGCTCAATCCCGGCTTCTTTGCCGATCGCCAGCATCCGGCTCGACGCTTTCTCGGCAGCATTTCCGGCATTTCGATTCGCTGGGGCAGTTCGGTCGATGAAAGCGACCCGTTCTACAAAAAGCTGGCTGAACTCGTCGACCGGATTCAGGCAGAATTCGAAAGCGACGTCGAAGTGTTCGGTACCGCGCTCAGCGAGTTGGAGGCTTTTGTCAGTGAGCGCGAAAGCGAAGAAGACAATACCGCCCTGACCGCAGCGAATATCGTCATCCAGCGCGAAGAAGAAGCGGAAGCCTGGGAACGTGCGCAACGCGCCGTCAAGGCCTTCCGCGAAGCCAACGCCCTACCGGCAATGCTGGATAACTTCCTGACCGAACAATGGGTGAGCGTCCTGCAAGCCGTTGCCATCAAGGAAAATGCCGACGAATCGGCCTGGAACGCGGCCAAACAGGTCATGGCCGATCTGGCCTGGAGCATCGAGCCCAAAAAGGCACCGGCTGACCGACTCAAGCTCGTCAGCCTGCTGCCGCAACTGCTCGGGCAACTCAACAAAGGCCTTGACCGCATCACCATCGACCCAGCCGAGCGTAGCGCCTTCCTCGATGCCTTGATGAAACTCCACTCATCAGCGCTCAAAGGCGAAGCCCCGGCCGAACCGCTCACGGAAGCCCCGCCGCCCCCCGCGCAAGCCCAGCCAGACCTCACGCCCAGCCCGTCGTCAGAAGGCGACCTGCTGATCACGCGCAGCGTCGACAACGGCGTAGAAGTCGAAGAAGTCATCCTCGTGGGCGCCAGCCCCGTCTGGCGAGCAGATGATCGCGAAATTTCCCGCCAAGTCGCCGAACTCAGACGCGGCGACTGGGTCGAATTTTGCGACGAAGACGGCAACACCAGCCGCGAACGCCTCAACTGGATCAGCCCGCAGCGCGGCATCCTGCTCTTCAGCAACCACCGCTCGTCGAAAGCCATCTCGATCGCCCCCGACGCGCTGGCGCGACAAATTCGCGATGGCAAAGCGGCCATCGTTTGCGAAGAACAGATCTTTGAACGCGCCCTGAGCGGCGCGCTGGAGTCGATCAGCGCCAGCTGACCGTCGCATGCCGAACCGCTACCCGCACCTCCTTGCCCCGCTCGATCTCGGTTTTACCACGCTGAAAAACCGGGTGTTGATGGGCTCGATGCATACCGGGCTGGAAGAAGCACCCAATGGCTTTGCCCGGCTGGCGGCTTTTTATGGAGAACGCGCCCATGGCGGCGTCGGGCTGATCGTCACCGGCGGTTTCTCGCCCAACTTTTCCGGCCGCGTCCATCCAAACGCCGCGCAATTCTCGTTCCCTTGGCAAATCGCCAGGCATCGGCAGATTACCGACGCCGTCCATGCTGAAAGCGGCAAAATTGCCCTGCAGATTCTGCACGCCGGGCGCTACGCCTATCATCCGCTTGCCGCTGCACCTTCACGACTGCGCGCCCCGATCAACCGCTTTACGCCCCGAGCACTCAGCCGCTGGGGCATCCGCCGAACCCTTGCCGACTACGCCCGCTGCGCGGCGCTGGCGCAGCAAGCCGGCTACGACGGTGTCGAGATCATGGGTTCGGAAGGCTATCTGATCAACGAGTTCATTGCCCAAGCGACCAATAAGCGCAACGACGAATGGGGCGGCAGCTTCGAGAAGCGCAGCCGCTTTGCCGTTGAGACGGTACGCCGGCTGCGCGCCGCGACCGGCCCGAACTTCATCATCATCTTCCGCCTCTCGATGCTCGACCTGATCGAAGGCGGCAGTTCGTGGGAGGAGGTCGTCACGCTGGCCAAAGCCATCGAAGCAGCCGGTGCAACGCTCATCAACACCGGCATCGGCTGGCATGAAGCACGCATCCCAACCATCGCCACGATGGTGCCGCGCGCTGCCTTTGCCTGGGTCACCCGGCGCCTGATGGGCGAAGTAAAAACTCCGCTCATCACCACCAACCGCATCAATACGCCGGAAGTCGCCGAGAGCCTGCTCGCCGCCGGCTGTGCCGACATGGTCTCGATGGCCCGCCCCTTCCTCGCCGACGCAGATTTCCTGCGCAAAGCCGCCGAAGATCGCGCCGACGAAATCAACACCTGCATTGGCTGCAATCAGGCCTGCCTCGATCGCATATTCGCCGGCAAGCTCGCTTCCTGCCTCGTCGATCCGCGCGCCTGCCACGAAACCGAGCTGATGCTTACGCCCACCGCCAAGCCGCGCAAAATCGCCGTCGTCGGTGCCGGACCTGCCGGCATGGCCTGCGCTGCAACTGCCGCCGAACGCGGTCATCAGGTCACGCTGTTCGATGCCGCAGCAGGCATCGGCGGACAATTCCATCTCGCCCGCCGCATTCCCGGCAAGGAAGAATTCAACGAAACCCTGCGCTACTTCGACCGCCGCCTGGACAAGGCCGGCGTCGCGATCAAGCTCGGCCAACGAGTCTCAGCCGCCGAGCTAGCGCAAGGCGGCTTCGACCATGTGGTACTGGCCACCGGCATCGTCCCGCGCCAACTCGACATTCCCGGCCACGACCACGCGAAAGTGGTCACTTACATCGAGCTAATCGAAGGCAGCAAAACCGCCGGCGAAAAAGTCGCCATCATCGGCGCCGGCGGCATTGGTTTTGACGTCGGCGAGTTCCTCACCCACGCCCACAGCGAAAAGCCCGAGCTGGAGCGCTTTCAATCCGAATGGGGCATCGACCCAACGCTGACCGCTCGCGGCGGCCTCACCACGCCGCAAAAAGAAACCTCGCCACGGCAAGTCTGGTTGCTACAAAGAAAGGCCACGCGAGTTGGAGAAACTTTGGCCAAAACCACCGGCTGGATTCGCCGTTCGCTGCTCAAAATGCGCGGCGTACAGATGCTTTCCGGCGTCACCTACGACTACATCGACGATGCCGGACTGCACATCCGCATTGGCGACGAAGCGCAATGCCTGCCGGTCGACACCATCGTCGTCTGCGCCGGGCAGGAACCCAATCGCGCGCTGGAAGCCGGCTTGCGCTCTGCCGGAATTCCCTACACACTGATCGGCGGCGCCGATATCGCCGCAGAACTCGACGCCAAGCGCGCCATCGACCAGGGCACGCGGCTTGCCGCAAGACTCTGAACCCACCATGACTCAGGAAAGGAAGATGCCATGACCATCGCCACCCTGCTCACCGAACAACTGGAAGCCTCCGGATGGAAGGTAAAACCCCAGAATGATTCGCTGGTGGCCGAAAAACAGGCTATCGCAGCCCAATGGTTTCTCGGCAAACGCAAAGTGACTCACCGCCTCAGCATCAAGCTGAACGCCGCCGAGCGCCAATGCACACTCAAGGAAACCGCCACTGAAATCACGCTCGGCATCGCCCCTCCGTCGTTCATCGTGACCCGCACAACGCAACAGGGCACCCGCTATACCGAGAACCGCATAGACTCCGGCTTGGGCGGCGGCCAATTGAACTACGGCGAAGGCCGCGAGCTGGTCGAAGGCATCTGCCAAAAGGAAGGGTGGGCGTTCAAGCTGGGTTTGTAGGTTGGCAATTGCAGCACGTAGAAAAACAAACGTCGCGCATACATGGATGGCCGCAGCCACTGGAGGATGCGCGATGCTTATCCACCCTATAAACTTTCATCAGGCTAGAAGCCGCATAGATAGGCATTCCTAAAGCATCATGTCGAGGAAGCCGCAAAAACAATACCACTCCCGCCATACTGCATGGATATGCCCGTACCTATTGGCGTCCAAAGCACCTCAATAAACACACTTGGCTCACCGCGCCACCGGCCGTGCCGGATCACTGCACCACTCGCTCCATGAACCGGCGTAGAGCTTCGCGCCGTGCAACCCGGCAATTTCCATGGCCAGCAGGTTATGGCAGGCGGTCACGCCCGAGCCGCATTGCATGACGACTTGCGCCGGCTCAACGCCGGCCAGCAAGCCCAGATAGTCGTTGCGCAATTCGGCGGCGGAACGGAAGTAGCCGTCGGCATCGAGATTGTCACGGAAGAAGCGGTTGCGCGCACCGGGAATGTGGCCGCCAACCGGATCCATGGTTTCGTTCTCGCCGCGAAAACGATCCGGTGCACGGGCATCGATCACGCAAAACTCGCCGCGCTCGATGTTGGCCAGCACGTCATCGGCGCTCACCACCCAGTCCCGCTGCACCACCGAAAAATCGGCCGGCTTTGACGTCGGTACTTCGCTGGAGAGCGGTCGCCCTTCCTTGAGCCACTGACCGATCCCGCCATCGAGGACGGCCACCTTGTCGTGCCCGAGCCAGCGCAGCAACCACCACAAGCGCCCGGCCATCATCCCGCCGGCATCGTCGTAAACCACCACCTGCGTCTGTTGCGAAACCCCTGCTGCGCCAAGCTTTACGGCCAATTGCTGCGGATCGGGCAGCGGATGTCGTCCGTTCTTGCCCGTTTTCAGGCCCGACAGATCGCGGTCAAGATGCAGAAAGAACGCGCCCGGCAGATGACCTGCGGCGTAAGCCTTTTCGCCATAGCCGGGATCCGATAGCTGATGCCGGCAATCGAAAACCCGCCAATCGGCATCGTTCAGATGCGCGGCCAGCTCGCTACAGGAAACGATGGTCGAAGCGTTCACGCCGTCCCTTCCTCCGCGTCGAGCCAGGAGCGTGCTTCGATGTCATCGTCAAAAACGCGCATGTCGGCACGCACAAAAATCTGCGACAACCAGGCACTCCAGCTGATCCACTGGCTATCGGTGACCACCGCGATGCGGTTGAAATCATGGGCATGTGCACGGGCAAAAACGATGTCTTCCCAGGCCACATCGAGGGTGAAATCGATCATTTCACGCAAATCGAAATACAGATCGATGGCGCCTTCGAACTTGACCTTGTAATTCACCATGTCTTCGAACTCTTTGTAGTCCGCCAGGGTGAACTCCCCGTAAACATTGACTTCGACGCGGCTAGGCTTCTGCTGGATAACGATCATGACCTTCTCCTTTGGTATATTTTCGAGTGTAGCATCAGTCCTGCTCGGCCGGATTCGCGCGCGAGAACCACGTCGCTACCAGGCCGCTGGCGATAATCAACGCAATGGCTAACCACGCGCCCAGCGATAACGCCTCCTCCCAGAACAGCATACCGAAAAGGCTGGCAAAAATCACCGTTGAATACGCCAGACTGGCCGAAACCATCGTTTTTCCGCGCTTGTACGCCCGCGTCATGGCCAGTTGCGCCAAGGTGCCAAAACCGCCAACGCCGAGCAACAACAGGCCGCTACGCAAATCGACGCGATGAAACTCGAAGAGCGCCATCCACAGCCCGCTGGCCACGGTCGAAAACAGGGAGAAGTAGAACACCGTGCGCTCTTCCACCTCACCCCGCTCGCCCAACTCCTTCACGTTGTAATAGGCCACACCGGCCGTCATGCCGCAGGCCACCCCGATCAAGCCGCCAAGCCATTGATCGGCATGCAAGGTCGGGCGCAACAGCAAGGCTACGCCAACAAAGCCAAGCACCAGCGCGCCAAACATGCCGCGCTGCAAACGCGCCTTGCCAAACCAGCCGACATACACCGCCAAAAAAAGCGGCGAGGTGTAAGCGAGCGTCACTGCCGTGGCCAGCGGTAACATGGAAATGGCGTAAAAATACATGAGCAGCGAGATGAAGCCGCTGGCGCTACGCTGCAACTGAAACCGCCAATGCACCGTCACCAGCGGAATACGACGAAAGCGCACCAGCGCGAAGATCAGCACCAGCGAGATCGCGCTCCGGTAAAAAACGACTTCGGCGGCCGAAATCGACTCAGCGGCCAACTTCACGCAAACGCCCATGCAGGCAAAGAAAAAACTGGCGACAAGCATCCAGAGGGATTGCATGGTGATGGGGAGTCTTTCAAGAAAGAATCGGCTTTGCTAGCGGGCCGTCCAAACACCGCAAAGCCCGACAAAAGCACAGAGGAGCGCGCATTTTAGTCGCTTTGCCGCCGCAATTCCAAACGCAATTCCAATTGACCGAAGGGGCCTAAATGCGCTATTTTGCGCGGTTTCACCAGAGCACTTTTCATGGCGCGATCCACCCCTGCCAACCAGGCCGAAAACGATACAACAACGGCAAGCTTAGGCCAGCTGAAATACGAAGCCGCGCTCGCCGAACTGGAACAGATTGTCCGGAACATGGAAAGCGGGCAACTGCCGCTTGAAGAGTCGATTGCCGCCTATAAACGCGGCAGCGAATTGCTCAAGCATTGCCAGCAACAACTGGCCGATGCCGAGCAAAAAATACAGGTTCTGGAAGACGGCGCATTGCGCGACTTCGATCTCAACAGCGGAAAAACCCAGTGAACGCTTTTACCTTCCTCTCCGGCAAAGCCCCGGAACAGCCCTTCCCAGACTGGATGCGCGGCGTTCAGGCGCGCATTGAAGCGGCCTTGTCTCGCCTGCTGCCGCCAGAAGAAGCCATCCCGGCCCGTTTGCACCAAGCCATGCGCTATGCCAGCCTGGGCGGCGGTAAGCGTGTTCGCCCCTTGCTGGCCTTTGCCGCCGGCGAAATCACCCACAGCACGCCGGAACGGCTGGAAATCGTTTCCTGCGCCGTTGAACTGATTCACGCCTATTCGCTGGTACACGACGACCTGCCGTGCATGGACAACGACGTCCTGCGCCGCGGCCGGCCGACCTGCCACGTCGAGTACGACGAGCCGACCGCCCTGCTGGTCGGCGACAGCCTGCAATCGCTGGCCTTCGAACTGCTGGCCGGCAACAACCTGGGTAACCCGGCGCAACAACTGGAAATGGTTCGCCTGCTCGCCCGCGCCAGCGGCTCCTGCGGCATGGCCGGAGGCCAGGCCATCGACCTCGGCGCCATCGGGAGCACTCTGAACCAGCCTGAACTCGAACTGATGCACGCGCTGAAGACCGGCGCACTGATCCGTGCCGCCGTGCATCTCGGCGCGCTCTGCGGAGACCCGCTGACCGACGAGGCCAGCGAAGCGCTTGATCGCTTTGCCAAGCGCGCCGGACTGCTGTTTCAGGTTGTCGATGACATTCTCGACTGCACCGCCAGCACCGCCACGCTCGGCAAGACTGCCGGCAAGGACGCCGCCGCGGAGAAGCCGACTTACGTCAGCCTGATGGGGCTGGAGGCCGCCCGCGAGTTCGCCGACGAGCTGCGCACCCAGGCGCTCGACTCACTGGCTATCTTTGGCGAGCGCGGACAGCGACTGATCGAGCTGACCGATTTCATCACCCATCGTGATTTTTGACCGATAATGCCGGTCTTATTACTGGCCACGTACCTCGCTGGAACCCACGGCTCATGTCGGACAACACCCCATCATTAACGACTTACCCGCTGCTGGACACGATCTCCACCCCGGCGCAGCTGCGCGAGCTGGATCGCAAGCAGTTGCCGCAGCTCACCGAGGAACTCCGCCAGTTCCTCGTCGAATCGGTCTCCAGAACCGGTGGCCATCTGTCGTCAAATCTCGGGACGGTCGAACTGACCGTCGCGCTGCACTACGTTTTTGACACGCCACATGACCGCTTGGTCTGGGACGTCGGCCACCAGACCTACGCGCACAAGATCCTCACCGGACGTCGCGAGGGCATGGCCAAATTGCGCACCCACGGAGGCGTTTCCGGATTCCCCAAGCGCTCGGAGAGCGAATTCGACACCTTTGGCGTCGGACATTCCTCAACCTCGATCTCGGCCGCTCTGGGCATGGCGCAAGCGGCCAAGCTCAAAGGCGAAGCACGCCGCACGGTGGCCATCATTGGCGACGGTGCGATGTCCGCTGGACAGGCTTTCGAAGCCCTTAACAACGCCGGCGTTGCGGACGCCGACATGCTCGTCATCCTCAACGACAACGACATGTCCATTTCCAGACCCGTCGGCGCGCTCAACAAATACCTCGCGCGCCTGCTTTCCGGCAGAACCTTCAATGCCGCACGCAAAGCCGGTGAAAAGGTGCTCGGCGTTTCGCCATCGCTGCTCGAATTCGCCAACCGCGTTGAAGAGCACGTCAAAGGCATGTTGACGCCGGGAACGTTATTCGAAGAATTCGGTTTCAACTACATCGGGCCGATTGACGGCCACGATCTGGACTCGCTGATCCCGACCCTGCAAAATCTGCAGCAACTTAGCGGGCCGCAATTCCTGCACGTCATCACCCGCAAGGGGCAAGGCTATAAGCTGGCCGAAGCCGACCCGATCCTCTACCACGGGGTTTCAAAATTCCACCCGGACGTAGGCATCGAAGACGGCAAGTGCGGCGGCAAACCGACCTACACGCAGGTTTTCGGCAACTGGCTGTGCGACATGGCCGCCGCCGACCCGAAACTCGTCGGCATCACCCCGGCAATGGCCGAAGGTTCCGGGATGGTGCGTTTTGCCGAGGAATTCCCCGAGCGTTATTTCGACGTCGGCATTGCCGAACAGCATGCTGTCACCTTTGCCGGTGGCCTGGCCTGCGAAGGCATGCGCCCGGTACTGGCGATCTACTCGACCTTCCTGCAACGCGGCTATGACCAGCTTTTGCACGACATCGCCCTGCAGAACCTGCCCGTCGTTTTCGCCCTCGACCGCGGCGGTCTGGTTGGCGCCGACGGCCCAACGCACCACGGCACCTTCGATCTATCCTACCTGAGCAGCATCCCCAATCTGACGGTGATGACCCCTTCCGACGAAGAAGAATGCCGTCGCATGCTGACCACCGCCTACCGGCTAAACGGCCCTGCTGCCGTGCGTTATCCGCGTGGCACCGGGCCTGGCGTAGCCACTGACAACGCGCTACACGACCTGCCGCTCGGCAAGGGGGTAATTCGCCGTCGGGGCAAAGACATCGCCTTGCTCGCCTTTGGCAGCATGCTGACCCCGGCGCTGGCCGCCGCCGAGGAACTTAACGCCACCGTGGCCAATATGCGCTTCGTCAAACCCATTGACCGTGAACTGATTGTCGAACTGGCACGGGAACATTCGCTGCTGGTCAGTATCGAAGAGAATGCGGTGATCGGCGGCGCGGGCTCTGAAGTCGCTCGCGTTCTCGACGAAATCAAGCATTCGGCGCAATTCGTGCGATTGGGGCTTCCCGACCGTTTTATCGACCACGGCGATCAATCGCTCCTGCTCGCGGAAGTCGGGCTCGACAAGGAAGGTATCATCCGCACCGTGCGGACGCATCAACACGCAGCAGCACCAACAACCCATCAGGAACAGCAATGAACGCAGTCAAAGCACCCAATGCTCCCGCCATGGCGGATGTACAAAACTCGGCAGACACCCGGCAAATCGCCATCAACCGCGTTGGCATCAAATCAATCCGCCATCCGGTGAAAGTCCTCGACCGCTCCGGGGGGGTGCAGCACACCATTGCCGTGTTCAACATGTACGTCAGCCTGCCGCACAACTTCAAAGGCACGCACATGTCGCGCTTTGTGGAAATTC
>CAZZDF010000041.1:0-10627 GCA_964652915.1 uncultured Propionivibrio sp.
CCGGCCGCAGAACGGGCAAAGCCGACCGGCATAAAGCCGGCGACCGTAATCAGCGTGCCGGTCAGCATCGGGAAAGCCGTCGAAGTGTAGGCAAAAGTCGCCGCACGAAAACGATCCCACCCCTGTTCCATTTTGACCACCATCATCTCGACGGCAATAATTGCATCGTCCACCAACAGACCCAGCGCAATAATCAGGGCTCCCAGGGAAACTCGCTGCAAATCGATGCCAAAAACATCCATCAACAAGAAAGTAATGGCCAGCACCAATGGAATGGACAAGGCCACCACCGTCCCGGTACGCAGGCCAAGGCTGAGGAAGGAAACGCCAAGCACAATGATCACCGCTTCGCTCAACGACGACATGAACAGGGAAATCGCCTGATTGACGACCTCCGGCTGATCGGCCACCACATGAATATCAATGCCGGTCGGCAGATCTTTTTGCAAGCGCGCGACTTCGCTGCGCAAACGCTTGCCAAGCTCGATCACGTCGGCGCCCTTGTTCATGGCGATCGCCACGCCGATCGCCGGCTCGCCCTTCACGCGCATGCGCGGCGTTGGCGGGTCGACGTAGCCACGCTTGACGGTGGCGATGTCGCCAAGCCGGAAAAACTGCCCGCCGGCCTGCACGCCGATCTCGCGAACGCTATCTTCGGTAGAAAATTCGCCGGAAACCCGCAAGCGTAAACGATCAGTCGGCGTTTCAAAGAAGCCCGAAGGCACCATCGCATTCTGCTTCTGCAACGCGTCAAAAATGACCAGTGGATCGATGCCCAACATCGCCAGTTTGGCGTGCGAAATCTCGACGTAGATTTTCTCGTCCTGCACGCCAATCAACTCAACCTTCTTCACCTCAGGGACCTGGCGCAACTCGCGGGCAAGCCGATCGGCCTCCAGACGCAAGCGCGCCAAATCAAAACCATCGCCGGTCAACGCAAAGACATTGATGAAGGTATCGCCAAACTCATCGTTGATGAACGGCCCCTGCACACCCGCCGGAAAGGTATGGCGGATGTCGCCAATTTTTTTGCGCACCTGATACCAGGCCTCCGGCACTTCCTTCTTTGGCGTGTAATTCTTGAGAATGATGAACACCAAGGACTCACCGGCCTTCGAATTGGAACGAACCACGTCGACCCAGGCCACTTCCTGCAGCTTCTTTTCGATCCGCTCGGTCACCTGCAACTCGACTTCGGAAGCCGTCGCCCCGGGCCACAAGGTACGCACCACCATGGCCTTGAAGGTGAAATCCGGGTCCTCGGCACGACCGAGCTTGAAGTAGGAAAGCGCCCCGCCAAGCAGCAGAACAAAGATCAGATAGGCGATCATTGAGCGATGACGCAAGGCCCATTCGGAAAGATTGATCTGCTTCATTTGGCCGACGCAGTCGCAGAAGAATCTGAAGCGCCAGCCGCCTGATCAACCGCCTTTATCTTTTCGCCGGCCGAAAGCTTATGCACGCCGGCAATCACAATCCGCTCGCCGACATTGACCCCGCCGACCACCAAGGCCGTCGCTTCGCCAAATGCCGAAACCTCGATGGGGCGCAGCGTTACCGTCTCATCGGCACCGACCACCCACAGGGCTGGCTTGCCGCCCTGCTGAAATACCGCAGTCAGCGGCACACTCAGCCTGGCCTGCACCACGTCCGCATTTTCATCTACAAATCGAACCTTCGCCGTCATCCCCAGCAACAGTTTGTCGTCCGGACGCTGGATCGACACCCGCGCCGCATAGGTACGGGTCGCCGAATCAGCCACTTGCGATAACTCCCGCAACTGGCCTTCATACTTTGCTGCAGGGTCGGCCCACAAACTGATTTCCGCGGTCTTCAGCTGGCGTACCGCCGGCATGCGCGCCTCTGGAATCGCCACCGCCACTTCCAGCGCGTCGGTTCGCGCCATGCGCAGCACTACCTGCCCGGCAGCCACCACCTGCCCGACTTCAGCCACGACTTGACTGACAACCCCCGCCTGATCGGCACGCAGGGTCGTATAAGCGCTCTGGTTTCCGGCCAGATCGGCTTGCGCCTTGCTGGCTTTCAGCGAAGTTTCCTTGGCATCGAGGGCCGACTGACTGACAAAGTTCTTGGCGCGCAACTCGCGGAAGCGCCGCACATCAGCCTCAGCCAGCTCCAGTTGAGCCTTGGCGGCCGCAGCGGACAGCGCGGTATCAACAGGATCGAGGCGCGCCAATACGTCGCCCGCCTTGACCTGCGCCCCGGCATCAACCAGGCGTTGAGATATTTTTCCGGGCACCCGGAACGCCAGTTGCGTCTCGTAACGCGAACGGATTTCTCCGGAATACACTGGAAGTTCGCTCCCGGCCATCGCGCCAAGAACCATGGTCAGCACCGGCCGTGGCGGCTCAGGCGGCGGGGTCGATCGACCGCAAGCGCTCACCAGCATTAACAAAGCAAATAGCGAACTCACTCGCATGATATTGGGCATCATTCCCCACCTTCTGGCCGACATAACCCGCGCGCCAGCAAATCAAAATGGGTTTGCAAAAACGTTTCCGGGTCGGTTTCCGCCCCGCAGGCGTGAAACGAGAAACGCCAGACGACAACCATCAACAGCGGGGCAAACATCACCTGGACGGCGGAGTCGACATCGATTGGGCGAAACTCCCCGCGCTCGATGCCCCGCTGCAACACATTACGCAAGAGTGCGCTGCCGCGCAGCACAACCCGGTCGTGATAGTAACGAGCAACTTCGGGAAAATTGTGCGACTCCGAAATCACCAGTTTGGTTACACTAGCAAGCCGTGTCGCGCCAATCTGCTCCCACCAGCCAAACAGCAGGCTGCGCAGCAGATCGATCGTCGCGCCTTCGTATTCCGCAGTTTTTTGCTCGGCAGCTACCAGAAACGGCACGATGCCTTCCTCGACGACCGCTTTGAACAAGGCTTCCTTGCTATCGAAGTAAAGATAAAGCGTCCCCTTGGACACGCCGGCACGAAGCGCCACATCGTCCAGCCGGGTCGCGGCGAAGCCTTTCTCGACGAAGAGATCAAGCGCCGCGGCGGTCAACTCGCCCGGCCGCGCCTCCTTACGCCGCCGACGCGGCTCGGTATGCGTGCTATCCAACACCCTCTGCATGAATTCAGCTTCCTTGAATACAATTTAATGACTGACCGGTCAGTAATGTATTCGACGAGTATTGATGGGTCAAGTAAAAACATTTGAAATACGCATTTTCGTCATCGAACAATCAACTACCGGATTTGAAAACTCTTCGCATACTTTTACGAAAGCAGCCGAATCTGAGAATCCTGCAAGCGTTGACCAATGGTATTCTCGACGCGCGAGGTAACCGATTTACGGACACCCCGCAAAAAGGAGCCTGTATGTCAGTTACCCCACGCACTCTTCCAAACATCGCTACAAGACTGTTCTTGTCGATGGTCGTAGGACTAACCGTCGTTTCGATAAGAAAAGCCGAAGCATCTGAAACGCCCATTGCCTTCACCCCCCAAGAAATCGCTTACATCGAAAAGACAAAAACCATAAAAATGTGCGTCGATCCCGATTGGGCGCCTTTCGAACGCATCAATGGACAGGGGCGGCACGAAGGCATTGCAGCGGATCTCATACAACTGGTCGCACAGCGCGTGGGATTACCAATTGAACTCTATCCGGTCAAGAACTGGGATGAGAGCCTCGCGGCTTCTAAAGCAGGGCGTTGTCAAATCATGAGTTTTCTCAACCAAACCCCTGTCCGTGACACTTGGTTGATTTTCACTGACCCCATTTTTGTCGACCCGAACGTCATCATCACCCGTGAAGAACACCGATATATCGCCGATGCCAGAGGACTGCAGGATGAACGCATTGCACTACCCCGCGGCACCATGGTGGAAGAACGCGTTCGTCGGGATTTCCCTAACCTGAAAATTGTTCTTACGGCGAGCGAACCGGAAGCAATGACTTTAGTTTCTGAGCGGAAAGCCGATTTGACCATCCGCTCCCTGATCGTGGCCGCCAATGCGATAAAAAAGGAAGGCCTATTTAATCTGAAGATTGCCGGGCAAATTCCGGATTACACAAACCAGCTTCGAATTGGGGTACTCAAGAATGAAACAGTACTCAAAGCCATTTTGAACAAAGGCGTAAAGACGATCACGCCGCAGGAGCGTGAAGCCATCTCCAACAAGCATGTCACCATCAATGTACAACAGGGCATTGATTGGACTCGTATCTATATTCTTCTAGGATTGCTGGTCGCCACTACGATGCTGGCCGTGTTCATCTGGCGCAAAAACCGGGAGCTTCAACTCGCTCTAGCTACCAGCCAGGAAGCTCGCAATGCCCTGCGGATTTCTGAGGAGCGTCATCGCCTGCTGGCTGATAACGCCTCTGATGTTATCTGGACAATGGATTTGACTGGACGCTTCACCTACGTAAGCCCTTCGGTAGAAAGATTGAGAGGGTATTCTGTTGAAGAGGTGATGCAACAAACACTTGATCAGGCGTTAACGCCGGAAAGCGCCAAAATCGCAGCGGCCGGGCTAGGCATGGCCATTCAGGCAATTCACGCCCAAAGGCCGGTCGAAGATTTTCGAGGCGAGCTGGAGCAACCCTGCAAGTGGGGCGGTACAGTCTGGACAGAAGTAAGCGTCACAGCACTACAGAACCAACAGGGCGAGTTCGTCAGCCTGCTTGGGGTGACTCGCGACATTTCTGAGCGAAAGAAGGCCGAGCTGGACTTGCGTATCGCTGCTACGGCTTTTGAATCACAAGACGGCATGATCGTAACCGACGCCGATCAAGTGATATTGCGGGTAAACAAAGCATTTACTCAAATTACCGGCTATACGCCCGAAGAAGTCATCGGCAAAGCGCCTCGTATGCTCCGCTCCCCCCGCCATGACGAGATTTTCTATACAGACATGTGGGCCACCATAAGTCGTACTGGCTCCTGGCATGGGGAAATATGGCACCAGCGAAAGAATGGAGAAATCTACCCAGAACAGCTCACGATCACAGCGGTAAAAGCGGCTAACGGACAAACAACACACTATGTAGCGACAATGCGCGACATCACCGAGCGCAAACAGCTAGAAAAAGAAGTAGAACAGCTGGCGTACTACGATCCGCTTACCCATTTACCCAATCGCCGGCTGTTCAATGACCGCTTGAGTCAGACGCTGGCACGATCCAAGCGGACCCAATCACGCATGGCCTTACTATTCATCGACCTTGATAAGTTCAAACCAATCAATGACGTATACGGCCACGAAGCAGGCGACTGGATATTGGAAGCTGTTGCGCGACGTATTGAAAAGTGCCTTAGGGATTCAGACACAGTTGCCCGTGTCGGTGGCGATGAGTTTCTGGTACTACTCCCCGATATACAAACGGGCGAAGACTCGCTCAAAGTAGCCGAAAAAATCCGCAACGAACTGGAAAGCCCATTTATCACGCCCAGCCAAATAACCCTGCATCTCTCCTCAAGCATCGGCGTCGCCATTTACCCAGACCACGCCGGAACTGCAGAAGATTTGCTGCGTTTGGGCGACCAAGCCATGTACCGTGCAAAAAGTACAGGAGGAAACTCGACCGAGTTTTTCGCACAAATTGAACCATCTGAGAGGTCTGAAGATGCCGACTCACCCCTCCGGTCAATCATCCACTTCAGATGGAAAGCTGCATTCGAGTATGGGCAAAGAACCATCGATGAGGAACATCGCGAATTGTTCCGTCTCAGCAATATCCTCTTGGACAAGCTCGCCACACAAAGCGAAAATCCGACTCCGTTTGAAGAGGCGTTTGATGCGCTCCTCACGCATGTCGCCCAACATTTTGCTCACGAAGAAGCCATTCTTGAGGAATACGCTTACGAAAACCGCCACGAGCATGCCGAAATACATAAAACATTGATTGAGCAAGCACTCGAGCTTCGTCAACACATCCATCAGCAGCCATCAAGCTCTGTTGGCGAGTTGATCAACTTCCTGATGACCGAGGTAGTTTCGCACCACATGCTCAACGAGGATAGAAAATTCGCTTATCTATTCTCACGAAAAAAAGAGCCGACCTTTCAAGCCACAGGCAAGCCAACCACCTAGAAAAAAGAACTTAGCGCTGTCCTATTTCAAACCATTTAAACAGCGCATCGTAAAGAACTTCGGGGGTCATCGGCTTGGCAATAAAATCGTTCATGCCCGCATCAAAACAATGCGCCTTGTCCTCGGCAAACGCATTTGCGGTAATGGCCAGAATCGGGACTCGAGAATAGCCTGCCAATTGCCGAATCTGACGCGCCGCCTCCAATCCATCCATATGCGGCATCTGCATGTCCATCAAAATCAGGTCGTAAGCCGCGCCACCTGCTTTCTCGACAGCGATCTTGCCATCTTCGGCCAGATCGACGGAAAGCCCAACGTCCTCCAACAACATCTTAGCAATGCTTCGATTGACCGGCTCATCTTCGGCGACAAGAACCCGCTTACCGACATATTGGGTCATGATCGACTGTTCGGACTCTGCAGATATCCTGCTAAAAACTTCTTGACCAAGTTCAGCCTTCCGCAAGACCGCAGTAAACCAGAAAATGCTACCTTGCCCTTCAACGCTACTCACCCCGACATTACCACCCATGTATTCCGCAATTTTTTTGTTAATCGCCAAGCCAAGACCTGTTCCCCCGTATTTTCTGGAAATCGAGTTATCCGCCTGCTCAAACGCAACAAAAAGCTTGCGACATACATCAGGTGCAATACCAATGCCACTATCCTCTACTTCAAACCGTAAGGTCATTGTCTCATCACTCTGAGTTTCCTCCTTCACTCTAAGAACAATTTGGCCTCGCTCAGTAAATTTGAGGGCATTAGAAGCGTAGTTAAGCAAAGCTTGCTGAAGTCTTGTCGGATCGCCCAACAGACTTCGAGAACTCACAAATACCTCCTGGCTTAAAGCAACGCCTTTTTCCTTAGCCTTTTGGGAAAGCATGGAAGTAATATTGTTCAGCAAGGAATTAACATCAACCGGAACTGATTCCAAAGCAAACTTTCCGGCTTCGATCTTGGAGAGATCGAGAACAGCATTGATAATCTCCAACAGGTGGTTGCCCGCCACCTCAATCTTGTCGAGTTTGTCTACTTGCTCAGGCCTGAGACCGGATCGACGCAATATATGAGCCATGCCCGTAATCGCGTTAAGGGGGGTTCGGATTTCATGGCTCATGTTTGCCAGAAAAGCGCTCTTGGCAACATTAGCTGTTTCGGCTGCTTCCTTTGCAGCGGAGAGCTCCTTGGTACGAACTTCCACTGCTTTTTGCAACTGAGCCTGATATTCGAGAATACCGGCTTCTACCAGCTTTCGATCGGAAATGTCTTGCTGAATCACCACAATCTCAAGAACTTCTCCACCTTCGTTGGCAACAGGATAAGCATAGCTTTGTAACCATATTTTGCGCGACAAACCGGTGGGATCTGACGGAACACTTGGCCTTTCATACAAATGCTCCGGTAAATCGACGGCATCCCCAGCGAAGGCTTTTTTCAACAACGGCAGAATACCCAATGCTTCCAGCTGTTGATCCTGCAACACGTTATAGTTTTTCACATCTGAAATAGTGGCTTGCCACAATTGCTCCCAAGCCGAATTTACACGCAAAACTTCGCCATTCGGCGAAAAAACCTGAATTGCCAAAGGTGAACGCTCGGCAAGAACTCGATATCTCAACTCACTATCGTGCAGAGCAATCTCTACCCGCTTACGCTCAGTAATATCGATCGCTAAACCCTCGATAATCAACTCATCACCGTTGGCAATAAAGCTGATCGAACGATCAAACAGCCAATGCCAGTTACCTGCAGCATCCTTGACGCGATACTCAATCCTGAAATTGGTACCTTGCTTTAAGCCGTTGATTGCCTCAATGACAAGAGGTCTATCATCAGGATGAATGGAATCAGCCCAAAAATTAGGAGCTGCATACATCTGCTCTTGAGAAAGACCAAATATGCTTTCAACTCTTGGCGAGTAATAGAAACCGCCACGCTGCGTGGAATATGAATAAAGAATATCGGGAGAGTTTTCTACAAGGCGGCGAAACTTAGCTTCACTTTCGCGTAAAGACTGTTCATTAGAACGCAACTCGGAAATATCATGACCAATACCTAGAACGCCAATCAAATCCCCCGAGGCAGTACGCATTGGCTTTTTAGTGGTTCTCAACAGCTCCCGGTGCCCATCGGATGCGAATGTGATTTCTTCTTCGTTAACCGAAGCACCATTTTTCTCCATCGCAGCACGGTCGTTAGCCCTGAAGAAATCTGCCAGAGCAGTATCGACAAAGTCATAATCGGTTTTGCCGACAATATCCTGTTCGCTTGCCCCGAAGAATTGCTCAAATCGATGATTGCACGCTAGATAAACACCTTGGGAGTTTTTTAGCCAAATCAGATCAGGAAGGGTATCAATCAAGGTTCGCAAAATAGTTCGCTCACGAATGACCGACTCCTGAGCAACTTGCAACGCCTTTTGATCTTCAAGCCTCCGCTCGTATTCACGAAAAATCAGACACAACAGCATGGTGGCGGGGGGATAGAACAGCAGTAACACCCACCAGGCTCGTTCGATAAAGGTGTAGCCAGCTTGATCTGGGAGTTGTGTAAACGCAGCGAACTGCGCAAATTGAACCATTACCCCCAGCCCCAAATACTTCGCCGGGTGCGGAGGCTTATCACCACGCAGCCACCAGTACCGTGCAAGCACGCCCAGAAACGCAGACGCAACCACGGTAAACACGCCAACCAAGGCTCCGCCACCACCCAGTTGGTAGCGGTAAATCACCGCCACACCAGCAGCGATCGCCGCAGTAACCCCCCCTCCAACAACACCTGCTACCGCCAAAACGATTGATCGCCCGTCGAATATAATGCCCGGCAGAAAATTCACCGGATTCAACATACCCAGAAGAGTCACGCCGCCGAACAAAAAACCAAGCAATAAACTGCGTGGCAAGGCGTTATTGTGAAATCGCGAAATAACAATCTGCCCGGCAGCCACAAGCGCGATTAGAAATGCGATGTTATTAATCAGATTAATGAACATATCGGGCATTCGGCAGAAAATGTGGCTGAAATCGCGCGATCAATTGAAAGACCGCGTCACAAGCACACGACAATGAATAGCAATGCTGGCGCAGAATCTTTCAATGACACTCTGCCACAACGACACTATAAGCACAACGAGATCACCAAGAGATAGGCGCCAGAATCTCCCCGTGCCTTACCCGCTAATCAAGGCATGAAAAAACGCTAAATCTGCACCTTTACAAGGCACTTATTTTGCAGAGTAGATTCACTGCTTTAGGTTGCGCTTAAAGGCGAAAAAACCGGCCAAGCCATCACATACCCAAATAAGCCTTCTTCACGGCTTCATTGCTCAGCAGGTTATCGGCCCGATCTTCGAGCGTGATCGCGCCGTTTTCCATCACGTAGCCGCGATGAGCGATTTTGAGCGCCTGGTTGGCGTTCTGCTCGACCAGAAAAACCGTGGTATTGCTCTCGACATTGATCTTTTTGATGATCTCGAAGATCTGTTTGATGATCAATGGCGCCAGCCCGAGTGAAGGTTCATCAAGCAACAGGAGCGAGGGGCGCGCCAGCAGCGCGCGGGAAATGGCCAGCATTTGCTGTTCGCCGCCGGAAAGCGTGCCACCGGCTTGCTGACGACGTTTTCCCAGAATCGGAAAACGCTCAAAAGCATATTCGATATCGGACTTGATCCCCGCCTTATCGCTGCGGAGGTAGGCGCCCATCTCCAAGTTTTCAAGAACGCTCATCTGCGGAAAGATATGGCGCCCCTCCGGAACCTGGCAGATACCGAGCGTAACTACCTTTTCGGCACTCAGACGCTGGATCGGCTGACCGCGAAAGAGGATTTCACCGTGACGCGGCGGGGTCACCCCGCAAATCGACATCAAGGTAGTGCTCTTGCCGGCACCGTTGGCACCGATCAGGGTGACGATCTCGCCCTCATTGATGGTCAATGAAACGTTCTTCAGCGCCTGGATATTGCCGTAGTAGGTCTGGATATTGCGAACTTCAAGCATTGACTTCCTCACCGAGATAAGCCTCGATCACCCGAGGATTTTCCTTGATTTCACGCGGCGTTCCCTGCGCGATTTCCTTGCCATACTCGACCACATAAATGCGATCGGAAATGCTCATCACCAGTTTCATGTCGTGTTCGATGAGCAGAATGGCCAGTTTGTCTTCCGCCCGAATGCGCAGGATCAACTCATCGAGATCGTGCGTCTCCTGCGGATTCATCCCGGCCGCCGGCTCGTCGAGCAAGAGCAGGAAAGGGTCCGTGGCCATCGCCCGGGCAATTTCCAACCGCCGCTGCGCGCCGTAAGAAAGGTTGCGCGCAAACTCGTCGGCTTCTTTGGCCAGCCCCACGCGCTCCAGCAACTGATAGCTCTTGTCCACCGTCTCGCGCTCCTCGCGAATCGAGCGCGGGGAACCGAGAATGGCGTCAACAATGGTCGTCGCCGTACGGCAATGACGCCCGATCATCACGTTTTCCAGCACCGTCATCGCCGGAAATAAACGGATGTTCTGGAAAGTACGCGCCATACCGAGCGTGGTGATGCTGTTCGGCTTCATGCCAT